>CADAXW010000025.1 GCA_902792005.1 uncultured Lachnospiraceae bacterium | reverse complement strand
TTTGCACGTCAATTCAAAACCATCGGCGGAAAGACATATTACTTTGGGGATTCCGGGCTTATGAAGACCGGATGGAAGAAGGTCGGCGGCCTTTGGTACTATTTCGATAAGAACGGTGCCATGGTGACCGGAACGAAGAAGATCGGTGGCAAGACCTATCGATTTGATGAATATGGGATCTGGATCCCGTGATCCAGGAAGAGAGGAGATGTTTGTGAAACCGGATTGAGGGGGTGTCAGAATGGGTCGAAGAAAGAGAAGGCTGTTTATACTCTTGATACTTGGACTACTGATCGCTGTATGCATGACGAACAGTACATTCCGTTCGAATGCGGCCAGCGGTCGTTGGAGGCATGACTCGAAGGGCTATTGGTACCAGAATGCAAATGGTACCAGGCCGAAAAGCAAATGGATGAAGATTGGAGGAAAATGGTACCACTTCGATAAGAAGGGATACCGGCAGACAGGATGGCTGTCTATCTCCAAGAAGAAGTATTTTCTTGGAACCAACGGTGTTCGAAGAACCGGCTGGCAGACCATTAAGAGCAAAAAATACTACTTCGGAACGAACGGCGTTATGAAGACGGGCTGGCAGACCATATCGAAGAAGAAGTATTATCTTGGGACGAATGGTGTCATGCGGAAAAACTGGCAGACCATATCGAAGAAGAAGTATTACTTCGGAACCAACGGAGTGATGCGGACGGGCTGGCAGACCATATCGAAGAAGAAGTATTACTTCGGAACCAACGGAGTGATGCGGACGGGCTGGCAGACCATCAGCGGAAAGAAGTATTACCTCGGAACGGACGGAGTGATGCGGACGGGCTGGCAGACGGTCAGTGGAAAGAAGTATTACCTCGGAACCGATGGAGTAATGCGGACCAAATGGCAGACCATCAGCGGGAAGAAGTATTACTTCGGATCGAATGGGGTGATGGTGACTGGTGAG
Organism: uncultured Lachnospiraceae bacterium; assembly: GCA_902792005.1. GTDB lineage: Bacteria > Bacillota > Clostridia > Lachnospirales > Lachnospiraceae > Eubacterium_Q. The sequence goes on along the minus strand of CADAXW010000025.1, from coordinate 38,032 downwards.
CAGACAATCGATGGAGAGAGCTATTATTTTGACGATAATGGTGTCCTGACTATAATATCGGATCCCGATGGTAAACTGGAACGTGCGAAGAAGCTTGGGCTGATCGATACAAAGCTTTATGCACGTGCAGATCAGGCTGCATCCAGACAGGATGTTGCAGCTATTCTTCAGAATGTACATGAGAAGCGTTACGGAAAAAGCAGCGGATATCTGAAGGATATGATTGAAGGCGCTCCGGGGGAGGATGCGGTAAAGAAGGATGCGACACGGTATGATTTCGCACTCTCACTTTATTGTTCTGATCTGGAGGAGATCCTGGATGAAAGCTATAGTGGCAGCGGAAAGAATTATCAGACCTGGATCGAAACCTGTACTTTCACGGAGCTTCCCGTCGAAAAAGGACCGGATGCGGCACAGACCTATATCCGTTTAGATGGAACGGTTGGTGGTGGCAGTGTGTGGGATTCCTGTTCTGATCTGCAGGAGATAGAGCAGGGGACCGGCGCACCGGGCACACAGCATCTGTTTGATTACGGTTGCACGCCGGCGGTCAACTATGCACTTGTTGTTTATGACCGTACCGATGGGAAGAAAATTCTTCCCATGGAGATAGTTGGTGAGAAGTATTATTTCCGTCCCTATAAAACCATGACAGTGCGTGATGTGGCCCTTGCGGCCCTTCGGTACTTTAACTATTTTGAGGAAGCACCGGAAATGGTGGCGTACGAGGATACACGACACTATGACACATCCATTATCACGGATGAGCTGCTAACAAAGGCGGATGAGACAACGAAACTTCCGGACTGCAGTAATGCAGAGCTTCCTTCCACATGGCACGGAGTACTTGTGTCAGACATGGCATGGGTGACCTGTCAGGCCTGTGGAAATACGCTGGATAAGCATCTTTATGATTATGAGATCCAGGCCATAAAGGATGCGGGCTACAATTATATCGGTCTCATGATCAACTTTTCTTCCCTTCAGGGTCCGACTCCGGAGAGCGGAAAACTGAATGAGACAAGACTGAAGGAACTGGATCGTGTGATCGCAGACTGTATTGAGAGAGACATTCACGTAGAACTCAGGTGTATCGATGTGGGTGGCATGACATCAGCGGATCCCCATGATATCTGTCTGGATCGGAGTACTTCGATCCTTTCGGACGATTCCTATATCCCGGAGTTTGCGGCGCTGTGGAAGACACTGGCAAAGCGTTATAATGATATTCCGAATCGTTATGTAAACTTCAACCTGCTGGTGGAGGCGGGAGTTTCTTCCGAAGAGCAGTATGAGCGTTGGTTTGGTCCGGCAGTGGATGCAATCCGTGAGGAGTCACCGGAACGATGCATCGTAGCAGACATTCATGCAGGCGGGATCACCGGAGAGAGTATGGCGAAAAAGGGTGTGGCCCTTGCGGCGCATTTGTATGAACCCTTTGAGTTCGGACAGCCCTACGATTCATCCAAAGAAACCTATGATGAATATCTGGCCAGAAATGTATGGCCCTACACCGATAAGAACGGGAAGGTATGGGATGCACGGACGGCCTTTGAATACCAGTATATGGACACCAGTGCTAGAGGCGTAGCAGAAGTGGCAGCAAAGTATGGCGTGGGATTTATGATCGGTGAATGGGGGCTGGGAAGCAGCGGCGAAACCCGCGTGAGATACAGCAATGAAACGCTGAAGAACTTCCTTACCGATATGACGGATACCATGGCCCGTTACGGCTATGGGTGGTGTTATGGTGATGCATTCTTCCAGTATGGTGCGAATGCGGTCATTCCATGGATCGAAGGAGAAGAGTATCAGCAGATCGGGGACCATCCGCTTTATCAGGATGTCTATGTTGCAAATCTGTTCCGGGAAATCTGTACAAAAGACATGGTGGATCCGTAAGCGGATCCGGTGTGAGACGGCGGAATAAGCTTTGACTGAAAGGAAGGGGATGCAGATGGATCGGCGGAAGAAATGCTTTATTAGACTGCTTCTTTTGAGTCTGCTGTGCCTGCTGTGCCTTATGCTGAAAAGCAATTCTGTCTATGCGGCCGGGGGCGGAGCGGGATCAACTCCGTCCCGGACGGCACACGTCGAAGCAAAAAAGAAAACCCAGGCGGGCTGGAAGAAGCAGAATGGAAAATGGTACTTCTACAGCTCCGACGGAAGGAAGCTGACGGGATGGCAGACGATACGTGGAAAAAGATATTATCTGGGTAAGGACGGAGCCAAAAGGACTGGATGGAAGAGTATTGACGGAAAGCGATATTATTTCGGAAAGAACGGGGTGCGAAGGACCGGCTGGAAGAAGATCGACGAAAAGATGTATTATTTCGGGAAAAACGGAGTGATGCGGACCGGCTGGAAGAGGATCAACGGAAGGAAGTATTATTTCGGGAAGAACGGGGTACGAAGTACCGGCTGGAGGAAGATCGACGGAAAGAAGTATTATTTCGGAAATAAAGGAGTGATGCGGAGCGGCTGGAGACTCATCGAAGAGAAATGGTATTACTTCGGAAAAGGAGGGGCGCTCCGGACGAGTCAGTGGATCGGGAATTTTTACGTGAATTCGAAAGGAGAATGGGTGTCGCAGCCTTCTGACGTAGTTCGCCTGAATGTGAAGAATATCCTTCAGCGGCCGGAGCTTCCCATGGGCTGTGAAGTAACATCCCTTACGATTGCCCTGAACTATCATGGTTACAATGTGGCGAAGGGATATCTTTCGGACAATTACCTTCCAAAGGGATCGTCTTCCTCCACATCACCGGATGAAGGTTTTTTGGGAAATCCCAGAAGCTGGAGCTCCTGGTATTGTTACAGCGCACCGATCGTAACATGTGCCAATTCCTATCTGGAGAGTGTCGGTTCGGATCAGAGGGCTACGGATCTGACGGGAACGAAATTTGATAACCTGCTCTATCTGCTGGACGACGGGAAACCTGTGGTGATCTGGGGAACGCTTTCCATGGGAAGCCCCAGGACCAACGGCCGATGGTATGTCGGAGGGCGTTCATATCCGCGGTATATCAACCTGCACTGCATGGTGCTGACGGGTTATGATAAAAAAAAAGATCTGGTCTATGTGGCGGATCCCCTTGTCGGAAATGTATCCTATAGGCTAAGTACGACCAGAGTCCGCTATGCCCAGATGGGATCCCAGGCGGTGGTGATCCGATAAAAAAAGGAGTGGCTGATGCCGCTCCTTTTTTGTGTGCGCGATACGGCCGGCATGCTTGCATGCACATAGGCCGTGCAGGCACGTCGTCGGTGACCTTATGCCACTGGTATCATTCTTCGGTTATTCTCTCCGACGGATCGGTCTGCAGTCCGATATCCCGACTCTTCGGGAAGTATTTCCGGAAGGTGAAGATGAACAGGATCACCGCGAGTGCGGCAGCAATGTAGTCCGTGACAGGCTGGGTCATGGCTGCCATTTTTGCTGTATCAAAGAAGGTAGTGAAAATGATCAGCATGGGGTAGTAGATGATACCCTGACGCGAGATCGAAAGGATCAGTGACGGAAGCATGGCTCCCGTGGACTGAATGGCATTGATCATAACGAACAGGATACCCAGTACCGGGCCTGACAGGATATAGACCCTGGAAAATGTGAATCCATAATCATAGGCCGCCGGTTCCTCCAGGATAAACCGTACCAAAGGACCGGCAAAGACGTAGCAGACAACGGTCATGATGATACTGGTGATAAAGGCCACGATCAGGGTGAAGCGTAGGACGGACAGGTACCGTTTCCTTAGCTTGGCTCCGAAGCAGAAGCCCAGGAGAGGCTGTACACCCACACCGATCCCGATGAGAAGCATGACCGCAATGGTATTTACCTTCATGGCAACGCCAAGACCTGCAACGGCCATATCGCCGTAGTTGGCCATGACCTTATTGATCACGATATTGGAGGTACTCATCAGCACGGAATTCAGTGCTGCGGGAATACCGATGGCGAAGACTCCGAGTGAGACGGTCTTCTGCATCGTAAAATGTTTCAGCCGGATGGAAAGCATGGTTTTCTTTCCGCAAAGGTGTACCAGATAAAAGGCGGCGGAGACTACATTTCCGAGAACCGTCGCGATGGCGGCACCGGCCACGTTCCAGCCCAGCCAGAGGATCAGTACCGGATCCAGAAGGATGTTCACCAGGTTACCCACGATCATTCCGGTCATGGCTACCTTCGGATGACCTTCGGCACGGATGATGTTACTGAAGGCATTGCTCACAATAAGGAACGGGATGCCGAAGGCTACAATGGTGAGATACTGTTTTGTGTAGTACAGGGACTCATCGCTGGCGCCAACGCCTCTTGCCACAGGTTCTGCGAAGATCATGATTCCGATCAGGGAGATGATGCCAACGGCTGTTCCTGCCCAGAAACAGAAGGAGGAAGCGCGCCGTGCTGTATGATGATCCCCTTCGCCCAGGCGGCGGGAGATAAAGGAGGTTCCGCCGATTCCGAAGAGCATTCCGATGGCCATGAATAGAAGGAAGACCGGAGTGGCAAGGGACACAGCCGTTACCATCAGAGCATCCTTGGTCTGGCCGATGAAAACGGTGTCGGCCACATTGTATAGCATGACCATCAGCATACTGATGATGGACGGTATGATATTGGAGAAGACCGCTTTCGGAACCGGTGCGTCCCGGAAGAGCGCTATGGATTTTTCGTTGATATTCATGGCTTTCCAGTTATTCCTTTCTTAGGAGCTGCGCCATTTTCTCCGCAGCATCCGGAAGATGTTCCTCCGACAGGGAGGAGTAATTCACGATGAAGATATGCTCCGGTGCATCGGAGGGATCATGATAATAATCGGACAGTGGAGTGATGCGGATCCCTTCTGCAGCCAGAAGGTCCGTAAAGCTCTGATCCGTCATGTTCATATCCAGCAGAAGCAGAAAATGTAGTCCGGCGTCCGCTTCCGTGATCCTGAGAGACGGAGCCAGAGGACTTTCTGTCAGCAGTTTCAGGATCCGGTCCCGTTTATTATGGTAGTAGGTCCGCATCCGGTTCAGATGCTTTTCGAAATATCCTTTCTCCAGAAAGGCGGCCAGGGTGTACTGTTCGAAGTTGGAAACGGTACAGGAGTAGAAGGACAGCCTTTCCCGAAAGAGCTGCATCAGTTTCCGCGGCAGTACCATGTAACTGATACGCACGGTAGAAACCAGCGTCTTTGTAAATGTATTCATATAGATCACTTTTCCGGAGTGATCCGAAGCAAGCAGGGATGGAATGGGCTGGCCCACCATCCGGAATTCGCTGTCGTAATCGTCTTCAATGATATATCTGTCTTTTCCCTCGGAAGCCCATTTCAAAAGAGAAAGCCTCTGACGGATGGGCATGACCCGGCCGGTAGGAAAATGATGGGCGGGAGAGATATGGAGGATATCCACATGCTCCTGCTCCAGCATCTCCGGTGTGATCCCGGGCTCTTTTATGGAAAGATGTCTGCAGAGCACCCCGTTCTGTTCATAGATCATAGGGATCTTCTGGTGCCCCGGATCCTCGACACCGTAGGTACGGTCGAAGCCCAGAAGCTGGATCAGAAGCCCGTAGAGATACTCGGTTCCCGCGCCGATGATGATACAGCCGGGATCCACATTCATCCCCCGAAAATGATAGAGATGCGTGGCGATCGCTTCCCGAAGCGACCGGATCCCGATGCCTGGAGAGGTTTTAACCAGTTCCTTTGTCTGTCCGGACAGGACCTCCCGGATCAGCTTCGCCCAGGTTTGGAAGGGAAATGTGTCGGGAGCGGTTTCATTTCCGGAGAAATCGATCATCCATTTGTTTTGTTTTTCAGGTTCTTCTGATATCATGGCAGGAGCCTTCTGCTTTGATGCCGCAGAAAGACCGGACCGATTCGGATCGATGTCGGATACGTAGTAACCGCTTCGCGGTACGGAATGGATATAGCCTTCGGCGATCAGCTGCTGATATGCTGTCTCCACGGTAATGGTGCTGATCCCAAGATGCTCGGCAAAGGCGCGCTTGGAGGGCAGCTTTGTGCCGGCGGGAACAACTCCGGTGGAGATATCCATCTTTATGAAATCAGTCAACTGCTCATAGAGAGGCTTTTTCTCTCCGTGAGCGAAGGTGTAGGTCAGCATGAGCAGCCTCCGGATCCTCACAGATATGACAGAAGTAACCATGGTATTATAGTCTTTTCTTTGGATTTTGTAAATAGTTGTTCCAACATCTGTAAAATTGTGGTACAATACAAGTTGGTTTATTTTTGGTAAAGGATACAGCTCAACACGTAGGTATGAGACGATAAGATATTTGGGGGACTTATGAAGTTCAAAAAAGAGTGGATGAAGCAAAGATGGTTTGAAAACCTGTCAATCGTTCTGATCGGCATCCTGTTCTTTGTTATTCTTGAAAATTTTGGAATGTTCTTTGACTGGATCGGGAAGATACTGAAGTTCCTGAGTCCGGTGATCGTGGGGGCAGCCATCGCATACGTGATCGATCCGCTGGCCCGTCTGTTTGAACACCATTTATTTGAAAAAATGAAGTCCTGGCGGCTGAAGCGCGCATTTGCCGTAACACTTGCACTGCTCATCATCCTGGCGGTTATCGTGGCGCTTTCGGTTTTTCTTTTCCCTCAGCTGGCAGAAAGTATCAAGCAGTTCATAGATAATCTGGACGGCTATACCGCGTCGCTGAAGAAGTTCCTGACCGGACTGGGAGAGAAGCTCCCCATCAATGTGGCAAAGATCACAAGTTCCATTGATGACTTTATCCATGGTGCTTCTGATTTTATCATCAAGAATAAGGAAGTGATCCTGAGCAAGGGCCTTGAAATGGGAAGTGGAATCATTACCTTCCTTCTTGGATTTATCCTGGCGATCTACTTCCTGTTCGGTAAGTATCATCTCCTGGCAGGCTTTAAACGGTTCAGCCGGGCGTGCATGAAACCGGAGAAGTATAAGAGTACTATGCGTTTTCTGGGACGCTGCAACAAGATCATGACACGGTACGTGGCATGTGACTGTGTGGACAGTCTTCTGATCGGTGTTCTGAATGCCATCTTCATGCTGATCATGGGAATGCCCTATGTGGTTCTGGTATCTACCGTGGTCGGTGTTACGAATCTGGCACCTACCTTTGGACCTATGGTTGGTGCGGTGATCGGCGGATTCATCCTTCTCATGGTTAACCCGATGTATGCGCTGATCTTCCTGATCTTTACGCTGCTGCTGCAGACCTTTGACGGTTATATCCTGAAGCCGAGGCTCTTTGGCGGTCAGCTGGGACTTTCATCCGTTATGGTTCTGGTGTTCATTATCCTGGGTGGCCGGATGTTCGGCGTACTGGGCGTGATCCTTTCCATTCCTTTTGCTGCTATCGTAAGCTTTGTTTATCAGGATTATATCCTTGCAAGGCTGGAGCGGAAGCGGGGGATCCAGGACGGAGAAGAAGAGACCCCTGAGGCGGAGAGTATCAAGTCCTATCAGGAAACCACGGAGCGGGATGCGGCACGCGAGGAGCGAAAGGAAGCACGCAAGATCGAGCGTGAACAGGAACGGATGGAGCGTGGTGACCGCTCGCCGGGAAAGGGTCTGATGGACCGGATCCGGAGAGAGGAACGTGACAAGGATAAAGACGATGATTCGGATGATTCCTCCGAAAATAGTGACGAGAAGAAAGAGGAAAAAGAATAATTATTAAGAAGAGAAAAATGAAATAAGGCTTGAAAGAGTTCATGAAATAAGGTATAATCTCCATTTGGATTTTGCATTCGAATGGAGATTGTTTTTTTATCCCTGAAACAGGGGTGATTTCCTTCGGATGGGGAGTTATATAAAAAAGAAGAGGAGATTCGTCATGAGCGAGGAAAACGTAAAAACAGGCGGCTGGCGCTCCAATAAGTGGGTGCGTGCAGCTATCCCTGCATTGCTGCTGCATTGCAGTATCGGTACTGTGTATTGTTGGTCGATCTTTAGTCAGGAGATCGCAGACTACATCGGATTTTCAAAGGGTGCAACCGAGTGGGCATTCAGCTTTGCTATTTTCTTCCTCGGCATGTCGGCAGCATTTCTTGGTAACTTTGTAGAGAAGGATATTCATAAGGCTTCTCTGATCGCTACCATCTGCTTCTCCGTTGGTATGGCGCTGACCGGTCTGTTTATTTTCCTGGGAGGTCCCGGAAAGTCACTTCACGGCAGTTCCATTATACTGATCGGTATCTATTTCAGCTATGGTTTCATCATGGGTATCGGTCTCGGAACCGGATATCTTTCACCGGTAAAGACCCTGATGCTCTGGTTCAAGGATCGTAAGGGTCTGGCAACCGGACTTGCAGTTGCAGGCTTCGGTGCTGCAAAGGCTATCGCAAGCCCCATCATGACCAGCATGCTTTCCGGTCTGTCCGGAACAAAGGAAGACGGTACATCTGACGGTACCGGCGTTTATAAAATGTTCTGGATCCTTGCAGGCGTTTATTTTATCATGATGTTCGTAGGTCACCTGCTCCTGGCTAAGCCGGCAGGCTGGCATGAGCCCCAGGGTAAGGGCGAGAAGCCGAGCATCATTCAGGTGCTTAAGACGAAGCCTATCGGTAACTACATCGGTATCTGGCTTATGTTCTATATCAACATCACCTGCGGTCTGGCACTGATCTCTCAGGAGAAGATGATCGTTAAGTGCGTCGGCCTTGCAGCATCCGTTGGTATCATTTCCACCTTCTCGGCGATCTTCAATGCAGGCGGACGTCTTGGTTTCTCTGCATGGGCAGATACCATGAAGGATCGTAATACCATTTACAAGCTGATCTTCATCCTGTCCATCGCATTTACCGCACTGGTTATGGTGACACAGGCCATCAAGACTGCATATAACAGTGAGACCAACGAGACAAGCATGATCCTTGTGATCATCGTTATCGCTCTGATCATGGTCGTAAATGCAGGCTACGGCGGAGGTTTCTCCAACGTTCCTACACTCCTTTCCGATCATTACGGAATGGGATCCATCTCAGCGATCCATGGTATCACACTTTCCGCATGGGCATTTGCGGGTCTGACCGGTAACCAGATCGCCTCCTTCATCGTAGGCCATACAGGAAGCGAAAAGGTGATCACCTATATGGAGAACGGTGTAGAGCATACCGCCAAGGTCAATCCGGACGGATATCAAAATGTGCTGTGGTTCACGCTTGCACTTTATATCGTTGCATTGCTGCTCTGCCTGATCCTGGTACGTCCTACGGATAAGGCACGGGAGGCAAAGGAAGCAAAGAAGGCAGCAAAGGCCGCAAGGGCATAGGCTGCACCGCTTACGAAGTGCTTTAAGAAATGGATTCAAAAATGAATTAAGAAAAGAAGTGGTCTCGGCCACTTCTTTTTTTGAGTGAAAACGTGTATAATCGTATCACTGGTTTACAGGTTTTTCATATCATATAACAGAACAGGTTTTACTATGAAGAAGAAAAAAGGTCTGCTGCTTCTTGGCATTTCTCTGATCATTCTCGTGACTGTGGGGCTGGTGCTTTTCCTGCCCTCAGGAAAGACAGCGGAGGAGGCAGGGAAGAAGGAAGCAGAAGTAAGTACAACTGAGACAAAGAACGGGAAGACGCCTGAGGATAAGACGGGAGAGAAGACAGGAGATGAGAAGGCAGATGCGGGACAGACCGCTACGACCCGTGAAGCCTGGAGAACTGCCCTTTCCGAGGCGGATGCGAGAAGAGAGGCAGAGACCGAAGTAAGGACGGAGAAGCCGACGGAGAAGATTGTGGATGGCTCAGGTCATCACGAGGGGTATCTTGGAAGCGGCTATGACATCCCGGAGGGCTTCCGGGACGTTTCACCGGCACCCACGGAGGAAGGATACATTTATCTCTATCAGAATCCGGAATATGATATGAACCTGCAGGTGACGGAGTACCGCCTCAACAAGCGGAACATAGCATTTGAAGCTGAATACAGTGTTTATCATAACATTTACAAGAATGATGCAGGAACGGAGATCACCTATGACGTGGTGGAGGATAATCACTATGTGATCTCCGGCTATACCTCGGATAAGTCCAGAGTGTTTTACATCGAGGGCTTTAAGAAAGCCACCGGGTATGAGGTGCAGATCTACAGCGACTATCCGAATGATGCAAAAAAAGGAGAATGTGACGCATTCCTTGAAGTACTGCAGGACACGCTGACCTATTCCTTTGTGACGGATCCGGCATCGAAAACTGAGCAGAAGACGGAGGAAATAACAGAATGAAGCCAAGTGACATCAGCGAGCTGAAACATTTATACCAGCTGGATGCGGAACGGAGCGGGATCCACCGGATCAGCGGGTGCTATATCAACGGAGACAAGGAACAGGTGGTACGCTTTACGGAGACCTTCCTGACACTGCCGGAGGAGGAACGTTTTAAATACCTGGAGCTTTTCCGGAAATGTCTCTCCGGGACCAGGGATAAGAACCTGCTGCTTCTTCATCCGAGACAGGTACACAGGGATGATCATTCCGGAGATATGACAGGGGAGGAGTTGAAGCTCCTTCAGGCACTGATCGAGACGGATCTTAAGGATGATACTGTGCTGCAGGAGTTCTATGATAAGGTGGTAGAGTCCTATCCCTATCTGGATAATTATCTGATCCTGATCGCAAGACAGGATTATGATGTGCCGGGAAAGACACTGGATGGTCTGGATCTGGAGGATGCCTCGGAGGAAGTGTATCGTCATATGATCTGTGCCCTCTGCCCGGTGAAGCCCACGAAGCCCGGACTTGGGTATGATCCTTCCGAAAAGGCATTTCATAATCTGACACCGGGACAGATCGTGGAGCTGCCCATGAACGGTTTCCTGTATCCCGCCTTTATCGAGCGGTCTCAGGATCCGGATTATGTGCTTTATTATTCCAAGGACTCGGTGGATATCCGGCCGCAGTTTATCGATGCAGTGCTGGGAAGCGGTACGCCTCTTGCAGCTGCGGGACAGAAGGAGAGCTTCACCGAGCTTCTGAAGGATACCCTGGGAGAAGACGGGGATCTTGACACAGTACTTCAGATCCAGGACAGTCTCAGGACGATCGTTCAGGAGAAGAAGGAAGAGGAAGAAAGCCCGGTGCTGAAAAAGGATGATGTTCGTGTGATCCTGACAGAATGCGGGGTGGACGAGGAACGGATGAAGGATTTTGATCAGCGGTTTGACGCTGTCTTTACACTTCCGGAGAGACCGGAGGAAGCTGAGGAAGCGGGAGAGCGCGATACGGCACTGTCCAGATATCCCGAAGAGATCCCCATCGAGGACCGTATCTTTGTGGCTTCCAATCTGGTGCCGGGCAGAAGTCTTGAGGTGAAGAATGCGGACTTTACCATCCGTATCAATACAGACCGGACGGAGCTGCTGGAAACAAGAGTGATCGACGGAAAGAAATGTCTGGTCATCGAACTGGAGGACGGGGTCATGGTAAACGGAATCCCTGTCGGAGTGGGGCGATCATAAGGAGGTATGCATGAAAAAAGGCACAAAACTATTAATGGCACTGGCCGGCCTGGCGGGCGCATACGCTGGGGGCTCCTACGCAGTGGTAAAAACGGCTCTGGGGATGGTCTTTGGTCGGACCTCAAAGCTGAAGTATACAACGATCTATCGATTTGATGATTATGAAAGAAAATACCCGGGACGCTACAAGAGAGTGCCGGTGGAGATCCCTTCCGGGGGGCTTATGCTGAAGGGATATCTCTATGGTGAGGATCAGGGAAAGGGACTTGTGATCTTTTCCCATGGAATCTATTCCGGACATGAGGCCTATCTGGGCGGAATCCTGGAAATGGTGGACAGAGGATATCAGATACTGGGCTTCGATAACCGGGGCTGCTATGAGAGTCCGGGAGAGGACAGCAGGGGACTGATCCAGGGACCGCTGGATCTGGCTGCTGCTCTGGACTTTGTTGACAGCAGAGAAGATCTTAAGGATATGCCCCGATTTCTGTTCGGGCACAGCTGGGGCGGTTACTCGGTCTGTGCAGTGCTGAACCTTGGTTACCGGGTGGACGGTATCGTTTCTGTCGCCGGTTTCTCCGATCCCATGGAAGTGACGAAGGAAATGGGAACCGGGATGTACGGCCCGGCAGCGGCTTCCGTCATGCCCATGATGCGGGCTGAGTATAAGAGGCGATTCGGCGCCAATGCGGATCTGAATGCCATTCGGGGAATCAACAGCGTGGACACGCCGGTCCTTATCATGCATGGCGTGGGTGACACCTATGTGCAGTACAGTGGTTCCGGGATCCTGAACCATAAGGATGAGATCACGAATCCAAATGCGCAGTTTATGCCACTGGATTATCCGCTGAGAAACGGACATAATAACATATTTGTATCCGAGGAAGCGCAGATCGCCACAAATGAACTAGATGAGCGGCTGAAGGCGCCCCTGGCGGAGTATAAGGTGAAATCCTACTGGGACCTGCCCGAGGAGGTTCAGGCGGAATACTTCAAGGATGTTGACCGGGATGTGACATCGCAGGTCAATAAGGAACTGTTTGATGAGGTAGACCGTTTCTATTCCGGCATCGAGATCCGAAGGAACGGATCACAGGACTCGGAATAATGACATTTTTAAGCAACCGGAGGGAATGATAATGCAGCACAGCTTCAGGAAGCTGCTTCGTAAAAATCTATTATATGTGACATTTCCGCTGGTGCTTATCCTGTCGGCGCTGCTGCTGGTTGTGTTCCAGATCTCACGTCTGGAGATGTTCCGGACGACAGCGCTTTCGGATTATACGAAGGTTGGAGACTACTATGCTGCAGAGCAGAAAAATGTGACCATCACTGTCAGCAACCTGAAAAGCCTGGGCTTTTCCCGGACGGACGGGGAGAAGAAAACGGCAGAATACTTCTACCGGATCGAGAATGGAAGGCTGCAGCTTTTTGTGCTTTCAGAGGCTTCGGCCAGACGGTATCGATCGAATCAGATGGAAAACCGGCCGCTCACGGTGCGGATTGAAAAGGATGAAGTGACAGCGCAGTATATCGAGCGTGAATATGCGCAGTCGCTTGGCTTCACATCGGATGACCTGGAAGGCTTCTGTTCGGTTTATGTGCTGGATGAGACGGCCTATCCCCGGATGCGGATCGTGATCGTTCGGGTCGCTGTCATCACTTTTTCCGTTCTCCTGGGTCTGCTGATGCTCTACGTGATCCTGGCACTTTCGTTCCCAACCCTGAATTATCAGGCTTGGACGCTGAAACGGTTCGGCCATATCGGGCGCTATATCCGAAAGATCGACCGGGAGATGGATAAGAAACTCCGGTATCATCAGGATCATGTGACGGTGACCGAGAATTATCTGATCATGTCCTATATCTCCAGGATCGATGTGGTGCGGATCGACGACATCAAGTATCTGTCCAAGCATGTGGAAAAACGTAAGCGGGGACTCCGGGCCATTCATGTATATCGACTGACAGCCTCCAATGCGGATGATCTCTATTTTGAGGCGGACTTCTTTGAAGAGGATATCATCAATGACGTGATCTACTTCATGCGTGGAGAGCCGATCCTGGAATATGAGGAACAGGTTATGAAGGAAAAGGAAGAGGAGGAGAACAGGATCGCGGAGAACATGCGGGAGCTGGAGAAGGAAGCAGAAGAGGAAGAAATGGCAGAAGAAAGATCATAAAAACACCCGGTTTCATGTACTTTGTCATGAATCCGGGTGTTTTTTGATGTCCGATCAGATCGTTGCAGAACCTGCAGGATCCTGGATTATTCAACTACGATGTCAGAAGGATCGGCCGGAGCAGCCTCTGTATCCAGAGATACATATTCACGCTCATCTGCTTCGCTTTCCTCCAGGATGATCTCATCCTCGGCAACGGCTTCGTCCTCTGCCGGAGCCCATTTCTCCTTCATGGCAGAAACGGTCTTGGCAGCGTCAACAACGGTGTTCTTCACAGTTGCGGTTGCCTTCTCCATCTTTGTATCAACATCATACTTCTCATTTGCCTTTTTATAGGTCTTTGTCTCGCGGATCTCATCCTTGAAAAGGGTGTAAACTCCGGCAACTGCTACAGCTGCCACGCCAACCTTTACGGCGCCGCCGATCAATTTTCCTAAGCCCATGTGTAATCCCTCCTGTGTAAATGCAATAATATGGTCTATATTTTACCCCAGCGACAAGAAAAAAGCAAGAAAAGGTAGAAAATGTATGCTCTTTCGGTTATAATTTTTTGGTATGGATATCCACCGGACCGACGGGCCGGCGGACCTTAGTTTGAGAGGAAGTATTAGCAAAATGGAAAAAAGACTGGAAGAATTTTATAAGCAGGAAAAGGAAAGGGATGAAGAGCAGAAACGGGTTTTGCAGAAGTCCTATGACCGCATCGCCTGGCTTCGGCTGGTTGTTTTCTTAGGTGCAGTGATCCTGATATGGCTCGGACTGACCAGCCGGCCCGGGAAGGAGCTGTATCTGATCGGCGGTATCCTTTGTTTTATCGGTTTTCTGGTACTCATCCGGATCCATGACGGCATTGAAAAGAAGCAAAGGCTCCTGGCAGCCCGGGAAGCGGTTGTGGATGCTTATCCGGCTCGTTTCGGGACGGAGTGGAGAGAGTTCCCGGATGACGGAAGCAAATACCTGAAAAAGGATGATCTGGTGGCAAGAGATCTGGATCTTCTGGGCCCCGGCTCCCTTTATCAGATGATCAGCATCTGCCAGTCGGCTTACGGTAAGTGGAGGCTTGCGGACGTGCTGCTTGATCCTTACTCTGTTTCCGGAGAACGTAAGGAACGGCAGGAGGCTGTCCTTGAGCTCAGTGAGAAACCGGAATTTCTGATGAACTATGAATCTGTGGTCCGCCAGGCGTTTGTTACCGGAAGAAAGCATCCGGTGCGGGATGATGAGAAAACAAAGGCGGGCAATACCTATAAGCCCGGCAGGATCAAATTCAGGGGATGGATGGGGCTTATGATGGCCTTCGTGCCTCTGATGAATATCGCTGTGATCGTCGGTATCCTGATCGGAATGATCCAGCCGGCATGGATCCTGCTGTCCTTCCTGGCAGGCTACTGCATTACCGCAGGCTGCAAGGGACGCCTGGAGCAGGAGACGAAGGGGATCTTCTCCTCGGAAATGACCAGCGGACAGGTCTATCCGATCTTCAAGACCATTCAGGAAGAGGAGTTTACATCTGCCAGACTGAAGAGTATCCGTGACCGTGTGGTCGGAAATGACGGTATGATGGCAGCACAGAAGAAGCTGTCGCATCTGGCTGACCTTAAGAATCTGGATTACAATCCGGTGGTGGGAATGCTGCTCACCGGCTTTGCAGGCTGGGATTTCTTCCTGGCGTTCATGGCGGCCCGCTGGGACAGAATGCACGGAGAGGCATTTGCAGGCAGCTTTGATATCATTGCCGAACTGGAGGAGCTGGGAAGCCTTGCGGTTCTTTCCATCGTCCGCCCTACCTGTATCCCTGAACTGGATGAAAATGAGAAGGGGATCCGGTTCAAAGAACTGGCACATCCGCTGCTGGATCCGGAAACTGTTATTGCAAATGACGGAGATCTGGAGTCTCCGCTGACGATCCTGACAGGATCCAATATGTCCGGAAAGACTACATTTCTCCGGACGGTTGCCATCAATCTTGTGCTTTCCTACATCGGTGCCGGAGTTGTGGCAGAGGAGTTCTGCTCCGGTTATCGTAAGCTGTTCACATCCATGCGTGTGCAGGATGACGTGGCAGGCGGTATCTCCACCTTCTATGCTGAGATCCTCCGGATCAAGGAGATGGCAGAGTATATCCGCAAGGGAGGAGCAGCACCGGCGCTCTGCCTGATCGATGAGATCTTCAAGGGTACGAACTCTGCAGATCGTATCGTAGGAGCAGAGGAGGCTCTGAAGCGTCTGTCCGTCGACGGAAGCATGGTGATCGTTTCTACCCATGACTTCGAGCTTTGCTCGCTGAAGCAGGCAAATGGGGATCCGGCGGAGAATAAGCACTTTGAGGAATCCTATGAAGATGACAAGCTTGTCTTTGACTATAAGATGAAGGATGGACCGTGTACCACCAGAAACGCGAAGGCACTTCTTACACTGGCAGGACTCATGGAGTCCGAAGTCGCAGCTGATTCGGTAAACTGATTTGGTAGATTGATTCGGTAAATTGACGACGATTTGTGCGAAATCGCCAAATAATCTTATGTAATTTCGACAAAATGACGTTGACTAAAATTCCGAAATTATGTAAAATGACTATTAGGATTGCACTTTTATGCATGTTACTTATGAAAGAAGTGAGGAGGAGAAGACATGGCATTACCGGCAAATATAACTGGAAGCGACAACAATGTGCTTTCGATTGCTGCATCAAATAATAAGGGGTTACTTATCCGCTTCCTGAATGAACAGGTTGAGGATGGATTTTATGCTCTTGTCATTGATTATTTGAAGGATACCAACTTCGATCTGAATTCCATGACGGTGGATGATGATGTTCGTCAGCAGTGCACCAAGCTGTATGAGCTGGGTGAGTTTGTTGATGAGAATATCAAGCAGCCCGAACGGTTTGAGATCGATGAGTGGATCGAGCCGCTGTTTAACTTCGTATATGGGGATATCGATCCGTCCGATATTGATGCACCGATCAATACCACAGGTATCTATCGGTACAGTATCTGGTTGATCTATCTGTACCAGAGAGAGAAGTTCGGCGAGGCTATGCGCCTGATCGGTGAACGTATCGCGCCGCTTCTGATCAACGTAAGCTATCAGATTCTGGAGGATGATGATCGTCCGAAGAACTTTGATAAGGCCCTGATGGGATATCTGGATCTGATCCATGTAGTTATGGAGATGGGACTTCCCACATCCATGGCAAATTCAGAGGCTTATCTTTCCAACCTGGAGGTTCTCTTCGATTATGTTGTAGAGGATCCGCATGTTGGTATTGATTACAAGACACAGTTGTCCATCGGTCTCTTCAATACATTTATTGCCAATAAGGATTTTAATAAGGCATTTGAGTTCTACGGACTGAATGCTGAGTATATCCCGATTGACAACATGGCTGTATATGAGAGCTTCAAGGACCTGATCCGCAACGTGAACACAACACAGGATACAAGTGTTCTGTCCAGAAATGTGCTCACAGCCATCTCCAAGCAGGAGATCTATAATAAGCGTATCGATACCCTGATCACAGAGGTTTCCGCTTTCGTAAAGAAGGTTTATCTCTATATCGAGAATGAGCCGGATATGAAGAAGAACCTGCAGACACTGGGTGCCGGCGCGCAGCTGACAGGTAAGACCAATATCTTCGAAGGCCTCTATGAGTACAACCTTGTATTCTATGAGTGTGGCATCAAGGAACTGGTGAACTCGGATGTGACCACCCGTTCCTGGGAAGAGAAGTATGAGATCCTTGAGAAGCTGTATACCACGTTGAATGTTGTATTTGACGGCTACAACGTATATGAGCTTTCCAACAAGATCGAGCATCAGTATGTTGAGATCACATGGATCAATGACTATGTTAATGCGAACCCGTCCCTGCTGAAGATGTTCTTCAGTGTAAAGGAGAAGATCAAGGCATTTAAGGTTCGTAAGAATGCGATCCTTGAGAAGTCCAAGACCAACTATGAGATCAAGCAGATGATCGATGACCGTCAGAAGACGCTTGTGTTCATGGCTGCTGAGGATATGATCATCAACGGTCTGAACGGCGGAAGAGTAGCGATCATCAACAGTGATTACGATCCGCGGAAGGCAGAGAAGTATCTGCAGAAGGATTACGCAGAGGTTATGGTTCCGGCCAAGTACAAGAAGGCTGAGGTTCCTCAGTCCGGAGGTAAGCTCTTCGGCCGTGCTTCCACACCTGCGATGGATCCGGATCTCCGCAAGCTTCTGGATGATTCCAAGATCGAAGAAATGCTTTGCAAGTCCGAGTGGCTGTGGTATCAGTATGAGACCAAGGGTGCTGAGGCACAGACACAGCAGGAAGCAACCTACAGTGTTGTATGTCTTGTAAAAGCAGTTGAAAAGCTTCTGGATAAGAAGGGCGGCGGCGGAGTTGCCAAGCCCGAGACCACACCGAACAAGAAGGTGATCATCACCAAGACCGGTAAGGTTATCGAGCTGTCCGATGAAGGAAGCCAGTCTACGACCGAGCGCAGCACAGTGACTCCGAATGTGGTAGACAACATTAACAACATCCAAAACTCTCTGAAGGATAAGTCGGAAGAAAATGTAGACTATGTAAAATCCTACATCAATGATTGGCTGGATACAGTAATGAAGAGTAAATTCGACATTGACACCATGCTGTCGTTGTTTGAAGCAGAGGAGTTAAGAACCAAGAGCTTCCAGGTACTTAAGAAGCTCAGAGCAGACATCCTGTAAACGTGAAAAAATAAGGATGTTAGTCCTCCTGTAATCGTCGTGTTGGTTCTTCACGGCGGAAGAAAGACCGGTTTTTGCCGGTCTTTTTTCTGTCTTTTTCTGCAGTTTTTCTGTAGTTTTTCTGTAGTTTTTCTAATAGAACGGTTATAGATTTTTTCGGGGTTCTGTGATACAATACACTTTGTGTAACTATGCCCTGAGCATTGGAATACACGCAGTATGGATCAAAAATCGCTTTATCAGGAGATTGCTTTATTATGGCAAAAGAAGAGAAGCAGACGAATATAGAGCATAAGAATGAGAAGAAAAAGCGTAAGAGCAATAAGTTATTTGACCGGAGGGAATTCTTCCGGATCAGCCTCGTGACGCAGGTTTCGTTCTTTTTCATTCTCGGAACCATTATTACAGGTATCATTTCCTATTTTACACTGAATTATAACACGGATCAGACAAACAGAAAGGCCAAGGAGGATCTTTCGGAGCAGATCAACAGCGGACTTATGATGGAGACCGCCCGCTATCCTGCCTATGACTGGCTTTTAACCTACTGGAGGGATAACTGCAAAACGCTGGATGTGGAGTACGACACAATTTTTGAAACCGTGAAAAAAGCCGAGGGTCTGTGTCTCAGGCATCCCGGTGTTGTTCTTAAAATGGTTACACCGAGCGAGATTGAAGAATTCTCCTTCGATGATCAGAAGATCTATGCAGAGGTGATCTACAATTGGCTGCTCCAGACCTTTAACGATATCAAGGTTACGTACCATGTGGATTTTGTATATCTGATGATAACGGATCCGGAGTGCAAAGAGGATATGTTCCTGTTCAGCGGAAGCGACGGAACCCTGAAACGCTCTTCCAATTTCGGAGATGCATATACCCTGGGTACGACGGTTCAAAGTACCCCGGATCAGGCACAGTCTCTGAAGGACGCCATCAATAACAAGAACAAGATCGTTGAGTCCGGCACATTCATGGATCAGTATCTGTATGCCGGTGATCTGTCCGATGGGTCACATATCTTTTACGGAACTACATTTGACCTGTCAGAGCATAGGATGGAGGTAAAGTTCGGTACTCGGCGGGGTGCTATCAGCTTCATGGTCCTTCAGGGAGTTCTTTCCGTGATCTGTCTCTGCCTGATCTACTTCTTTACGATCCGTCCGGTGAAGCGGATCCAGACAAATGTGCGCGAATATAAAGACGATAAGGACAGCAACAGGACGAAGGAAGGCCTGCTGAAGATATCCTCCTATAATGAGATTGGTGAGCTTCGTGATGATATCGCGGAAATGGTGGCCTCGATCGATACTTATATGACTGAGATCCGGGAGATCACGGCGGAGAAGGAGAGGATCGGAGCTGAGTTAAATGTGGCGGCGAAGATCCAGGAGGAGATGCTGCCCAACGATTTCCCTGCATTTCCGGACCGAAAGGAATTCAACATATATGCGACCATGGATCCTGCAAAGGAGGTAGGAGGCGACTTCTACGACTTCTTCCTGATCGATGAGGATCATCTGGGACTTGTGATCGCAGATGTATCCGGAAAGGGAGTTCCGGCGTCTCTGTTCATGGTTATATCCAAGACTCTGATCAAGACCAGGGCTCTGATGGGAGGAACTCCCGCTGAGATCCTGTATGATGTGAACAATCAGCTGTGTGAGAGAAATGAGATCGGTTACTTTGTAACCGTATGGCTGGCGATCGTTACCATTTCCACCGGAGAAGGGATCGCGGCAAATGCAGGACATGAGCATCCTGCCCTTCGGAAGAAGGATGGAAGCTTTGAAATGATCAAATACCGTCATTCTCCTGCAGTGGGTACCATGGAGGGTATGAAGTTCAGGGAGCATGAATTCAAACTGGATCCGGGAGACCGTTGCAGTGGGTACCATGGAGGGTATGAAGTTCAGGGAGCATGAATTCAAACTGGATCCGGGAGACCGTGTCTATGTCTTTACGGACGGCGTTCCGGAGGCAACCAATGCTGAGAACGAGCTCTTTGGTGAGGAGCGTACTCTGGCGGCCCTGAATAAGGATCCGAACGCAAGTCTGGAGCAGCTGCTTCAGGGCGTGAAGTCCAGTATCGATGAATTTGTGGGAGAGGCTGTCCAGTTTGATGATATCACCATGTTAGGATTTGATTATTTTGGAGAAAAGGTAGAAGATGGACAAGATTAAGGTAAGAGATCAAAACCCGGATATAATCAAAGGGATCGGTATCCTTCTTGTGATCATATATCATCTGGTATACAGAGCAAAGAACGGTACCATGGATCAGCTGATCCGGGAATCCATCTGGCTTTATATGCCGCTTTACTTCCTGCTGTCGGGCTATTATTTCCGTCTTCGGGATGAGTCCATAGGAAAACAGATTGGAATAAGGCTGAAAAAGCTTCTTGTGTCAGTGCTCGTGGCATGCTTTATCGTCCTCCTGATCGGCGGTATCTATTGTCTTATCGTCCATGATTATTCTATGTTTGACTGGGGGAGGGATGCACTCTTTACCTTCCTTCGCCCGGAGTTTTCCACGAAGCTGTTCCCGGATTGGGGAGATGTGGGGCTTCTGTTCTGGAATCTGTCCCAGGTATGGTTTATATGGACAATGGTATGGTCCTATGTGTTCTTTATTCCCCTGGCAAGTTATGTGCTGGGACATATAAAGAGAGAGATCGTGGCCATTGTGGTTCTCCTTGGGGTTCAGGTCCCGTTATATCTCTGGTGTCCGCCCCTTTCCTGGAGTCTGAATCTGGTTCCGATCTATATGGTGATCATGCTGATCGGCAAGATGCTTTCGGAGTATCATATCATTGAGTGGCTGGTGACCCTTTGGCCGATCCTGCTTTTCGTTATTGCACTTGCATGCTTTACCGCTCATTTCGTTCTGTTTCAATGGGCCGGTACTGACTGGGTCTATGCCGGAAAGATCGGAGGACTGGTGGGAGGAACGCTGGAGACCCTGTCCGGCTGGGAGGTTCTGATCTTCCCGCTGCAGACCCTGATCGGAGGTTTTGCCTTCTTTGCTCTGGCAGAGCTGCTTTCGCATATCAGATTTCTGGCCAGGGCGCTGGCCTGGGTCGGACGGCATACCATCACATTTCTGATGTATCATGCTTTCTTCAGTATGTTTATGACGGATATCCTGAATACCTACTTTAAGATCGGACCGAACTGGTATCTGGAGAAGCTGACCACGGATATCATAGTGAAATCCTGGATCGTAACGCTGGTATGTATCGCAGGCTGTTCATGCATGTCTTTCCTGCATGATAAGATCTTCGGTGTGCGGAAGGCAAGATGGATGACGCCGCAGGAGATGGAAAACAAAGCCGAACAGGCGCATGAATAAACGAATATGATGAAACAGGCGTGAAATAACGTGTATAAAAAACCGAGTGTGACAGAACCTCTGCCACACTCGGTTTTTTTTTGATTCATTCTGCGATCGTCAGCCCTTTAAGGCATGCTTCTTCAGGTAGAACCAGATCACAGGCTTCTCAAGAATGCGTTTCAGCTTGATCTTGAATTTGGTTTCCTTTGCCACCGGCTGTACAAGAATACTGGGGAGCTTTGCGTTGTTTGCACCCCAGATATCCGTAAAGAGCTGGTCTCCAATAAAGAGGACCTTGGAACGACGGAGGCGCATTTTCTGAATGCCCTTGATATAGCCCTGTGCCATGGGTTTATGGGCCAGGAAAACATACTGGGGATCCGGCAGACCCTCCACATGCAGCTCCTTCACGAAGTCAGCCACCCGTGGTTCGTGGTTGTTTGAAACGAAGCAGATGGAAAAACCCTTTCGTCTGAGGGATTCCAGAAGCGCACGGCTGCGTTCGTCTGTCATGGCATCGTGGGGTACCAGTGTGTTATCGATATCAAAAAGGAGTCCACGGTAGCCCAGACGATAGATATGATTGAAGTCTATGGCATAGGTGGATGTATAGTATTCATTTGGAAACAGAAATCTTCCCATATTCTTTCTCCGGTTGGTATGATTTTTAGTTCGTCTTTATGTTCGCGTTATTATAGCATAGATTGGATATTCCGTCACGGTTTATTTCGGAGGCTGTTTCTCTTCTGATTTCTCTTTATGGAAGAAGGCATACACCGACTCGGCGGCGTCCCGGTTCATTTCCGGCAGAGAGGAGAGCTCCTCCACGGAGGCGGCCTGAACCGCTTCGATGGTCTTGAAGTGAAGCATCAGAGCCCGGCGGCGCTTGGGACCGATCCCATCGATGTCATCCAGGATGGAATGCACCTGTCCCTTGCTGCGCAGCAGCTGGTGATAGGTGATGGCAAAACGGTGGGTCTCATCCTGCAGGGCCGTGACCATGTGCATGGCTTCGCTTCCTTTGGGGAAATGTACTTCCTTGTCTTTGTAATACAGCCCTCTGGTGCGGTGATGATCGTCCTTCACCATTCCGCAGACCGGGATCTCAAGGCCCAGACTGTCCAGGACCATTTCCGCCACGTGCACCTGCCCCTTGCCGCCGTCCATCATAAGTACATCCGGCAGAGGACCCAGCTTCTCATTTGTGTAGCGGCGGGTGAGCACCTCCTTCATGGAGGCATAATCGTTGGGGCCTTCCACGGTGCGGAGCCGGAACTTGCGGTAGGCATTCCGCCTTGGCTCTCCGTTTTCAAATACCACCATGGAGGCGACGGAATGATAGCCGGAAATGTTGGAGATATCGAAGGCCTCCATCCGGGAGGCGGTGGGGATGCCCAGAATCTCGGCAATCTCCTGGACGGCACCGGTGGTGCGTTTCTCCCGCTTCTTGATCCGTTCGATATCCTGTTCCAGAACCAGCCGGGCGTTATCCTCCGCAAGCTTCAGAAGACCGGCCTTATCCCCGCGCTGCGGCTGAAGGAGTGTTACCTTCTGCCCCTTTTTGTCGGAGAGATAGGAGAGCAGCACCTCCTGCTCAGGAACCGGGATCCTGGTAAGAATCTCCTTTGGGATATAGGGCGTACTGCTGTAGTACTGCTTGAGAAATTCCAGAAGCACATCGGCATCCGGTTCTTCGGCTTCAGCTGACATATGGTGATTCTCCCGGCCGATGAGCTGTCCGTCCCGCACGAAGAAAACCGTGACCACCGTATCTCTTTCTCCACGGGCGAAGGCAACCACATCCCGGTTGTCCTGTGTCGTATCGTTCATTCGCTGCTTGTCCATGATATGGTTGATGCCGTCGATCTGATCACGGATCTCCGCAGCCTTTTCAAATTCCATCTCTGCAGCCAGCTCCTTCATCCGAGTCTTCAGCTGGCTCACAAGCTCCTTGGTGTTGCCGTTCAGAAAAGAGACTGCCTGCCGGATCTGCTCGTTATACTCCTCCCGGGTCACAAGCGAGTCATCGCAGGGACCACTGCACTGCCCGATCTGATAGTAGAGACAGGGCCGTTCCTTGCCGATATCTCTGGGGAGCACCCGGCTGCAGGTTCTCAGACGGAAAAGTCTCTGTACCAGCTGGATGATGTCATGTACGGCCTTTCCGTCTGTGTAGGGGCCGAAGTACCGGGACTTGTCCCGCCGCATCTGGTGGCTGAAGAGGACTCTGGGGTAGGCCTCATCCACGGTGACACGGATGTAGGGATAGCCCTTGTCATCGGTCATCAGCGTGTTGTACCGGGGCCTGTATTCCTTGATCAGGTTGCATTCCAGCACCAGCGCCTCCATTTCCGAGCCGGTAACGATATATTCAAAATAAGCGATCTGGGAAACCATTTTCGTGATCTTGGGAGAACCCCCGTGGCCGTGTCCCTTCCGGAAATACTGGCGTACCCGGTTGTGCAGGGAGGCGGCTTTTCCCACATAAAGAATCTCCTCACTGTCGCTGTGCATCAGATAGACACCGGGGAGCTGGGGAAGCTTATTCAGTTCTTCTTCGATATCGAAATCTTTCATGCAATCAGTGTATCACATATAGAAAAAAATATCCATGTGTGATAGAATGTAAAGGTATGGTTCGCGAGTCTTATTGCGAAAGAAAAGGTTTATTGGAGGTTATATTGGAGGCTTATGGGGAGGTGCCATGAACGTAGAATACAGTGTAAAACTATCTGATTTTATCAAGAAGCTGAACCTGAAGAATTATACGCCGGACATCGATACGGAGAAGATCCTGATCACCGATCCGGACATTAACCGGCCGGCACTTCAGCTGGCAGGCTTCTTTGAACATTTTGACTCGGCACGTGTACAGATCTGCGGGAATGTGGAGCATGCTTATCTGGCGGATATGCATACCAGAGAAGAGAATATCGAGATCTTCGATAAGCTCTTTCAGTTTCCTATTCCGTGTCTGGTGTTCTGCCGGGATATCGAGCCCTATGATTTTATCGTAGAGGCAGGACTGAAGCATGGGATCCCCGTGCTTTCCTCGGAGTCCACAACCTCAAACTTCGTCCATGAGGCGGTGCGCTGGCTGCATGAGGAACTGGCACCCCGGATCTCCATCCATGCCGTGCTGGTGGATGTATTCGGTGAAGGTGTGCTCATCATGGGTGACAGCGGCATCGGTAAGTCCGAGGCGGCTCTGGAGCTGCTGAAGCGCGGACACCGTCTGGTGGCCGATGATGTGGTGGAGCTGAGAAAGATCTCCGATGATCAGCTCATCGGACAGAGCCCGGCCATCACGAGACATTTCATAGAGCTGAGAGGCATCGGTATCATCGATGTAAAGACCATGTTCGGTGTTGAGTGTGTAAAGATATCACAGCAGATCGACCTGGTGATCAACCTGGAGGAGTGGGATAAGGATGCCAACTATGACCGCATGGGTCTGGAGGATCAGTATGTGGAATTCCTGGGGAATAAGGTGGTGAGCCACAATATCCCTATCCGGCCCGGCCGAAACCTGGCCATCATCGTGGAGTCTGCGGCAGTCAACCACCGTCAGAAGAAGATGGGCTACAATGCGGCACAGGAAATGTACCGCAGAGTCATGGAAAACATCCAGAAAAACAATTCATAAGTTTAATTTATAAGATCGAACAGAGGGAGGAAGAAAAATGGCAAGCTATGTATTTGGAGTTGATATCGGGGGAACCACAGTAAAGATCGGACTTTTCTCGGCAGAGGGTGAACTTCTGGATAAGTGGGAGATCACCACACGCACGGATGACGGCGGTGCATATATCCTGAGCGATATTGCCGATTCCGTAAAGGCGAAGATGGCAGAGCGCAGCATCGATAAGGCGGATGTCATCGGCGTGGGCATGGGCGTTCCGGGACCGGTCAAGGAAGACGGAACCGTGATCAAGTGTGTCAACCTGGGCTGGGGCGTATTCAATGCCGCTGAAGAACTGAGCGGACTGCTTGACATGAAGGTGAAGGTAGGAAACGACGCAAATATGGCGGCCCTGGGCGAAATGTGGCAGGGCGGCGGCAAGGGCCATGAAAATATCGTAATGGTAACGCTGGGAACCGGTGTCGGCGGCGGTATCATCCTGGGTGGAAAGATGCTGGCAGGAACCAACGGAGCCGGCGGTGAGATCGGTCATATGACCATGGATATCAATGAGACAGATGTATGCAACTGCGGAAAGAGAGGATGCCTGGAGCAGTATGCTTCCGCAACCGGTATCGTTCGTCTGGCAAACAAGGCGCTGAATGATACGGATCGTCCCTCCAAGCTTCGTGAGGTGCAGTACATTTCCGCAAAGGAGATCTTTGATGCGGCAAAGTCCGGAGATGAGCTGGCAAGCGAGCAGGTTGAGGCACTGGGAAAGAAGCTGGGTCTGGCAGCGGCTCAGATCTCCTGTGTGGTAGATCCGGAGGTGTTCGTTATCGGCGGTGGTGTAAGCCGTGCCGGACAGATCATTCTGGACGTGACCGAGAAGTACTTCAAGCAGTATGCATTCCATGCATGCCGGAGCACCAGATTTGAGCTGGCGGTTCTGGGCAACGATGCAGGTATGTACGGCGGGGCCAGAGCAGTCCTGGGCTGAGCAGGTTGTGAAAAATGACGGATAAACCCTGTTTTTCCTGAAATTTTCGTTAAAGTTTATTCATTGTCAATGCGGGCGCTATCATGTATAGTTTATGATAGCGCCCGAAGTATTTTCATTCGAGATCATAAGGGCATCTTAAGGAATTCAGGACATGAACTTTTTATATAACGAACCCATGAAGCTTCATACCACATTTCGGACCGGCGGTCCTGCAGCCCGGTTCTGTTCGGTTGCCTCGAGACAGGAGCTGGAGGATGTGCTGGCAGAGCTGAAGCAGGCAGGAGAGAAGCCGTATATCATCGGAAATGGAAGCAATCTTCTGGTCAGTGACCGGGGAGTAAACGGCACGGTGATCGAGATCGGAGAACATTTCCGGAGCATTACGGTGGAGGGGGATCGTTTATATGCTGAGGCGGGAGCGCCTCTTTCTGTCATCGCGGCAGCTGCCAGAGATGCAGGGCTTGGCGGACTTGCGTTTGCCTCCGGGATCCCGGGTACCCTGGGAGGTGCCATCTCCATGAATGCAGGAGCATACGACGGAGAGATGAAGGACGTGGTTGAGTCTGTGGATGTGATCCGGAACGGAAAGGAAGAACGGATCCCTGCGGAGGATATGCATTTCGGCTACCGTCACAGCATCTGCCATGAGGACAGCGTGATCGTGCTGGGAGCCACGCTTAAGCTTGTTCCCGCAGATAAGGATGAGATCACGGAGAAGATGAAGGAACTGAATCGGAGACGCAGAGAGAAGCAGCCGCTGGAGTATCCCAGCGCCGGATCCACATTTAAACGGCCGGAGGGCTACTTCGCCGGGAAACTGATCCAGGACGCCGGACTGGCGGGCTATCAGGTGGGCGGAGCCCAGGTTTCCGAAAAGCACTGCGGTTTTGTGATCAACCGGGGAGATGCAACCTCGGAGGATATCTATCAGCTGATACAGCATATCATTCGTACGGTGAAAGAAAAATTTCAGGTGGAGCTTGTGCCTGAGGTACGGATGCTTGGAGAGTTCTGACGGTAGGAGGTTGATATGCGATTTGTCATTGTTACGGGGATGAGCGGAGCCGGTAAGTCAACGGCACTTCGGACCATGGAGGATCTGGGCTATTTCTGCGTGGACAACCTGCCGGTGCTTCTGATCGAAAAATTCGCGGAGATCGTAAGAGATCCGAACTTCAAATATGACAAGGTTGCAGTGGGGATCGATATCCGGAGCGGCAAGAAGCTGGATGATCTGTCTCTGATGCTGCTGAACCTGAAGAATGATAATTTTACCTATGAGATCCTGTTCCTGGACGCAAATGACGCGGAGCTTGTGAAACGGTTCAAGGAGACCAGGAGGGATCATCCGCTGGCAAGAGGCGGAAGGGTTGAGGACGGTATCGCAGAGGAGCGGGGAAGGATCGCCTTCCTCAAGGAGTTTGCCAATTATATCGTGGACACCACAGGCCTTCTGACCCGGGAACTGAAACGGGAAGTAAAAAAGATCCTTGCCAAGGGCAAGGAATACTCAAATATGATCATCTCTATCGTATCCTTCGGATTCAAGAACGGAATCCCCAGAGATGCAGATATGGTCTTTGATGTGCGTTTTCTGCCGAACCCCTACTATGTGGAGGAGCTTAAGAACCACACCGGAGAAGAGGAAGCGGTCCGGAATTATGTCATGGCCAGCGGAGAGGGAGAGGAATTCCTGAACAAGATCAGTGATATGATGGAGTATCTGGTTCCCCGGTTTGTTGAGAATGAAGGAAAGAATCAGCTGGTGGTAGCAGTTGGCTGTACCGGCGGAAGACATCGGTCCGTCACCATAGCAAACCTGCTCTATGAAAGGCTGCAGAAGCTTCCGTATTCGGTTCGTGTGTTCCACAGAGACATCGGTATGGATACCGTGATCAAGGGTGAGTGATTATGTCTTTTTCATCAGAACTTCGCTTAGAACTGTGTAAGCGTATCGACCGCGCAGCTCACTGCAGGATCGCCATGCTGGCAGGGATCATAACCCTGGATGGGAAGATGAAGCTCCAGGACGGACGACGGTGCATGTCGATCCGAATGGAGAAGAATGAGGTGGTTGAAACCGTGCTTCACCTTCTTTCCATGGTATTTGGGATGTCCGAGGAGGAGCTGGAGATCGTGCCCCGTACACAGGAGGGAGCAAGAGTCCGGATCTATGATGCCGGAAGGATCGATCAGATCTTTCAGACTCTGAAGCTGACGGAGCTGGATGACCGTCTGGACGTGGATGATATCGTGATATCCAAGAGCTGCTGCAGGACAGCGTTCCTTCGCGGCGCATTTCTGGCCTCCGGGTCGGTTGCCAATCCGGAAACACAGTATCAGCTGGAGATCGTAACAGACCGGGATACCGTAACGAGGCAGGTGCTGACGGCAATGGCTGCTTTTGGTGCAGAAGGTCACGTCACAGAACGCAGATACAGTCAGGTGGTATACCTGAAGGAGGCGGACGGGATCTCCGAGACCCTGGGCCAGCTGGGAGCGGTGAACGCCATGATGCAGTTTGAAAATATCCGCATCGTGAAGGGGATCCGCAATAACATCAACCGCGAGGTCAACTGTGACACCGCGAACATCACAAAGACCGCAAATGCGGCCATAAAGCAGATCGAGGAGATCCGCAGGATCGAATCGACGGTGGGACTTTCGGCACTTCCTGCAAACCTGCGGGAGCTTGCGGTGGTCCGCCTGGAGAATCCGGACCTCTCTCTGAAGGAGCTGGGAGAGATGATGGATCCGCCTCTCGGAAAGTCGGGAGTGAATCACCGGCTTCGTAAGATCAGTGAATATGCAGCAAGACCGGAGCTGCTCCGGTAGCTGTTTATTTAATACATAGGAAACTATGAAGGAGAAATGCTATGACTACAAAGAAATGTACCATTCATCTGCCGAATTATTCAGAAGCGCGCCCGGTGGCTGAGATCGTTCAGACAGCAAGCCAGTATGAGAGCCGCATTTTTCTGATCTCCGGAGATAAGAAGATCAACGCAAAAAGCATCATGGGAATGATGAGTCTGTCCCTCTGCAACAACGAGGAGATCGAAGTGGAAGCAGCAGGACCGGATGAGGAAGCAGCTGTTACAGCCATCGTTGATTATATGAGTCCGGTTGCGTAAGTTTCCTTGCACATTGTCTTCTTTTATGATAAAATAAAGTGGATTTTATCTGTTCATTTTTATGCAGATTATTTTATTGTGGAGGAAGACGCAGCATGGGACTTTTCTCGAATTTGAAAGAGCATATTCCGATTATCAAGAATATTGGAAAACCCAAATCAAACAAAAGCAGCGTGGAGCTTCAATTTGACAA
Source organism: uncultured Lachnospiraceae bacterium (assembly GCA_902792005.1). Taxonomy (GTDB): domain Bacteria; phylum Bacillota; class Clostridia; order Lachnospirales; family Lachnospiraceae; genus Eubacterium_Q. The sequence continues at coordinate 8,378 of CADAXW010000025.1, read as the reverse complement.
GGCTATGAACCTGATGGAGAATGCCAATGGTACCGAGGCGGTTGAGATTCTGGAGAAGATCACCGATATCGGTATCATGGATCCCCAGTATAAGGACCTTGGAACGGATGCGTTGAAGATCCTCAGCGGTTTCTATGAGACCGGTGCCTTTAAGAACGCCAAGGTTGAGCGTGATCTGAATAAGGCAGCGGCCTATCTGGAGAAGTATACGAATCTGACGAATGACGGGGAATCCACCTATAAGACGGCGGAAATGTACCTTGAGGCGCAGAACTTCTCAAAAGCAATCTCATTTTTTGAAAAATCAACTCAGCGCGGCATCAAATCCGCATATTTAAAGCTGGGTTCCATCTACGAGAACGGTCTTAGCCGGATCGATCAGTACGGAAACAAGAGTGAATTTGTCATTCCCGTGGATCTGGAAAAGGCGATGGCCTGGTATAAACAGCTGGCAGACATGGGCGATTCAAAGGCCGTGGCTGCTTACGAGCGCTGCGATTACGCCTCCAAGCATACAGACAGTCTTGAGTTTGAGGAGAAGGATAAGCTGTACTCCGAGATCGCCGAGAAGCGGAAGGAGAAGGGCAAGGAGCCGAGATATAAGGCTATCGATCCTGCCAAGCTTCAGTACCAGTATACCTATGTTCATAATCAGGTAGACGGTTACATCCATAAGCTTCCCAAGGACTGGGTCAAGACCATCAACGAGGAAACGGATGAGGAGTATTATGCTCCCACCATTACATACCGCGATTTCGCCATGTATGTAAGCTATGACAGTATTCCCAGAGATTCCAAGAAGACTCTGGAGAACTATCTGCGCTACTGCAATGACGCCTTTGATGAGGAACTGCAGCTGAAGCCGTATATCACCGAGTATGCGGACGGTATCTGCACCACCTTCTATCATAAGGCCATGAATAAGGGTATCGTTACATTTGCCTTCTATTCCGGACGTCGTCTGGCCTGCATGCGTTTCGTCTGCGCGACCATGGAGATCATTGAGCAGTACGAGGAGATCATCTTCGAAACTGCAAACTCCTTTGCATTCGTGGCACCGACCCGTGTCAGCGATCAGAGTCTGAACCGTAAGGATAACCAGTACTACAGTGAGGCGGTTTACTGCTACTATCTGGAGGACTATGAAGGCGCCATGACCGCAGCAAAGCAGGCTCTGAAGGAAGGTTCCATCAAGGCCAGCTACCTGCTGATCGACCTCTATTATGATAACGATTCACCCTACCGTGATATCGAAAAGACCATCAGCTACGCTAAGCAGCTGTTTGAAGCCACGAAGGATCCGGAGCTGGCCTTCCTGCTGGGTAATATCTATGACCAGCAGCAGAAGGATTATATGAAGGCTCTGAACTGGTATGAGAATGCACATCGCCTGAACCATAAGCGTGTGGCCTTCTATCTGGGACGTTTCTATTACTACGGACTTCTCAGGACCAAGCGTGACGGCGATAAGGCCATGACCTACTTCCTGGAAGCACAGAAGAACGGTATCGTTGAGGCAGACGCCTATATCAAGGACCTGAAGGAGCTGAAGGGAGAAGACCTTCAGAGTGCGGTTGAGAAGTGGGATCGTGCAGTGGAGGCCGGAAGTGCGGCAACTGCGCTGAAAGTGGCTCTTATGAAGCAGAGCCAGGTATTCTATATCGCAACCAATTATGAGATAGAGAAGGCATTCCAGGAGGCTCTGAACCTGGGCAGCACCCAGGCAGCTTATGAGCTGGCGAAGATCTATGAGCGTCAGGAGGCTGATCCTGAGTTTAACGGAGAGATCCGGAGCATGGAATACTTCGAGAAGGCCTTTGACCAGAAGTATGACGGCTTCGATAAGGAGAACCTGTTCAAGGTGATCCAGTACAAGGCGTCCAAGGGCGAGTCGGATGAGAACCTGATCAAACTCTATCTGGAGAATGCGGCAATGGGTCATGTACCTGCCGTAGATAAGATCGTTGAGATGGTTGGCTACAAGACACCGGCTATTGTGGATCTGTATCAGCACCTGATCGATCTTGCCGAGACCGGAGATGAGAATGCCATCATTTCCATGAACAAGCTGGAGAAGAAGTACAATGATCTTGTTATCGCAGAACCCTCCAAGGATGAGAAGGTAATCGAGAACAAGTTCTTCCGACTGCTGATCCCCAAGACCTGCAGTGCTACCATCAATGATGACGGAGGTTCCATCAACCTGGCAGATTCCGTGATCGAGTTTGCTGTAGCAGAGCTGCCTGTAAAGGTTGAGTCTGAGGATGATTACCTGAAGATCTATAAGCTGATCCTTTCCGAGTATCTTCCGGATGATTCAGCTGAGATCATCATTGCAAATTCACGTATGATCGGTTCCGGAATGAAGGAATCCAAGAATAACATACATTCCTTCAGTATCCTGCTGATCAGTTCCAAGAACCAGTATCTCTTCAAGCTGTCCTCCAAGGACCGCCGTCAGATGATGCAGTTCAAGGACGAGCTGACAAAGATTTCCAAGTCTCTGGTAGAGACCGGAGAGATCTATGTGGCTGAGGATGGAAACCGGAGAGACATCGGCCTTTCTATCTTGCTGAAGGCAAATGAGGGCGGCTTCCTTTCCATTGGAAAGAAGGACTAAAAGAGAAAGAAGGAGCCCCGGATCCTATTCGGGGCTTTCTGCAATATTTAGTTACACGGGTTAAAATGTATTGTAAGGGCGGATCGGTCCGAAGGGATGGTCCGGAAAAGGAGGATTTTCTTATGGCATATGATGCTAAGTTCATGGAGCGCGCGATCAAGCTTGCGAAGCTGGGTGTGGGCCGGGTAGACCCGAATCCGCTGGTTGGAGCCGTAATTGTTAAGGATGGAAAGATCATCGGTGAAGGATATCATACAGGCTACGGAATGCCCCATGCAGAGCGAGAAGCCATCAACAACCTGACGGAATCAGCGCACGGTGCGGAATTATACGTAACCCTGGAGCCCTGTGCTCATACGGGAAAACAGCCGCCCTGTACGGCAGCCATCATTGATCAGGGGATCCGTACGGTATATGTAGGCTCCATGGATCCGAATCCGAAGGTAAACGGACGCGGCATCTGGACTCTGCGTCAGCACGGAATTGAGGTTGTGACCGGATGTATGAAGAAAGAGTGCGATGCTCTGAATCTGGTTTACTTCCACTATATAACAACAAAGCGTCCTTACGTGGTCATGAAGTATGCCATGACTCTGGACGGTAAGATCGCTACCACCACAGGTGCCAGCCGGTACATCTCCGGTGACTTTGCACGTGGCCGCGTGAGAGGTCTTCGGAACCAGTATCAGGCGATCATGGTCGGTATCGGAACCGTTCTTGCGGATGATCCCATGCTGGATAACCGCAGACAGAAGGACCGTGCACCCATCCGTGTCATCTGTGATACACATCTGCAGACACCGCTGGATGCGAAAGTAGTTCAGACGGCAGGAAAGATCACGACCATCATCGCAGCAACGGAGCGTCTCTCCGAGGAAGCAAAGGAGAAGATCCCGAAGCTGGAGGAAGCAGGAGTTGAAGTGCTCCAGATCCCTGAGAAGGATGGTCATATCGATATGGAAGCCCTGCTGGAGAAGCTGGGCGAGATGGAGATCAGCGGCGTTATGTCCGAGGGCGGCGGTAACCTGACCTGGAGCCTTCTGAGAGACGGCCTTGTCAATGAGGTTGTTGCATTTATCGCTCCCAAGATCTTCGGTGGTATCACTGCTATGACACCGGTTGAGGGCGAGGGCGTTAACTTCGTTGAGGATGCGCTTCCCCTGCGTCTGGTGGAATCCGAGATCCTTCCGGGTGGAGACCTCTACGCCAGATATATGGTGGGTGAAGAACCCGAGGATGAAGAGCATGTGGATGTAGAGACGGCAGAACCTCGTGCAGTGGGCTGGATCTCTGCAAATCCCGTAGCGGATAATGAAGCTGAAAAGGCAGCACAGGCGGCTCAGGCTGCACAGGCAGCTGCTCAGACCCAGGCAGAAGGGGATGACGGCTGGGGTGAGGCGGATGCGATCCCTACGCTCCAGATTCAGACTACATCAGATGAAGAGGATGATGAGGACAGACCTCCGGTAGAGCTGGAGTCACGTATCGTGACTGAGGTGCTTTCCGCAGATCTGAACCCCTTCAATATTGAGGAGAAAAAGGACAAATAGTCATGTTTACAGGAATCGTTGAGGAAACAGGGTCACTCCTGTCCATAGAGCGGGGTGCTGAATCCGCAATTCTGACCATCCGGGCGAACCTGGTACTGGAAGGAACAAAGGTCGGAGACAGCATCGCTGTAAATGGCGTGTGTCTTACAGTGACCAGGCTGGGGCAGGACCGTTTCTCGGCGGATGTGATGGCTGAGACCCTTCGGAGATCCGGACTGGGTCAGCTTGGCATCGGTGATCCCGTGAACCTGGAGCGCGCCATGGCTGCGAACGGTCGATTCGGCGGACACATCGTGTCCGGGCATATCGACGGAACCGGAAGGATCGCTTCGATCCGGAAGGAGGACAATGCAGTCTGGTATCGCATCGAGGCGTCTCAGAAGATTCTGAAATATATCGTGGAGAAGGGCTCCATAACCATTGACGGTATCAGTCTTACGGTTGCTGGCCTGGATGATACGGGCTTTTCCGTATCGGTGATCCCACACACAAGAGATGTGACCACGCTTTCCGGAAGACGGATCGGAGACAGTGTCAATCTGGAGAATGATCTGATCGGAAAGTATGTAGACCGGCTCTTACATTTTCGGGAAGATGAAGAGGATAAGAAGGAGGAGAACTCCGGCGGTCTGACGCTGGACTTCCTTAAGGAGCACGGCTTCTAAATCAGAGTCACAAAGAAACAGGGCCTGCGCACTGCAGGCTGCTACAGGAGGAACTATGTCAGAAATGAATACGATCGAGGAAATCCTTGCGGATCTCCGTGCCGGAAAACCGGTGGTGATCATGGATGATGAAGATCGGGAGAATGAAGGAGACGTGATCTGTGCAGCAGAGTTTGCCACCACGGAGAACGTCAATTTTATGGCCAAATTTGCAAGGGGACTGATCTGTATGCCTATGGATCCGTCCTATTCGGACAGATACAATCTGCCCCAGATGTGCATCGTAAATACAGACAATCACTGCACCGCATTTTCGGTGTCCGTGGATCATATCTCCACAACCACAGGAATCTCCGCCGAAGAGCGTGGGATCACCGCGCGGGCCTTTGCTTCGCCGGATACAAAGAGAGAAGAGTTCCGGAGACCCGGACACATGTTTCCACTGGAGGCGAAGCCGGGAGGGGTCATTGAGAGAAACGGCCATACAGAAGCAACCGTGGATCTTTGCAGACTTGCAGGGCTTCAGCCGGTAGGTCTCTGCTGTGAGATCATGCGGGATGACGGAACCATGGCACGCCATGACGATCTGGTGGCCTTCGCGAAGGAGCATGATCTGAAGATCTCCACCATCGAGAAGCTGGTTCAGTATCGGAAGGAGCATGAGGTATTCGTTGAGGAGGTAACAAAAGCAAAGCTTCCCACGAAGTACGGAAACTTCACCATCCATGGTTATATCAATAAGCTGAACGGAGAGCACCATGTGGCTCTTACCATGGGCGAGTTTGGGGACGGCGAACCGGTTCTGGTGCGCGTTCACTCCGAGTGTCTCACCGGAGATGCCTTTGGCTCATTAAAATGTGACTGCGGTGACCAGTTGGATGCCGCCATGAAGAGGATCGCAGAGGAAGGAAGAGGTGTGCTCCTCTACATGCGTCAGGAAGGACGTGGGATCGGCCTGATCAACAAGATCCGGGCCTACGCCCTGCAGGATCAGGGTCGGGATACGGTAGAGGCAAACCTGGAGCTGGGCTTCCCGGAGGATGCCAGAGATTATACCATCGGAACACAGATCCTTGTGGATCTGGGGGTTCGGAAGATGCGTCTCCTCACCAACAACCCCTCCAAGATCTACGGTCTGGCGGGCTATAACCTGGAGATCGTGGAGCGTGTTCCCATAGAGATCGCGCCCTCCACCTATGACCGGTTCTACCTGCAGACAAAGAAGGAGAAGATGGGACATATCCTTGAGGATGTGTGATCCCGGTCGATCGTCTGAGACGTATAGAGTGTGTAGGAACAGATAAGAAAGGACAATAATCCATATGAAGAAGATTGAAGGAAATGTAGTAGCAGAAGGGATCAGGGTTGGTATCGTAGCATCCCGTTTTAACGAGTTCATCGTATCCAAGCTGGTTGGCGGTGCCGAGGATGGTCTGGTACGCCACAATGTGAAGGAAGAGGATATCACGGTGGCGTGGGTTCCCGGCGCATTTGAGATCCCTGTTGTTGCAAAGAAGATGGCTAAGTCCGGTAAGTATGATGCAGTGATCTGCCTGGGTGCAGTGATCCGCGGACAGACCAGTCATTATGATTATGTATGTGCTGAGGTTTCCAAGGGGATCGCTCAGGCATCCATGGAGTCCGAGATCCCGGTAATGTTCGGTATCCTGACCACAGACAATATCGAGCAGGCAGTGGAGCGTGCAGGCACAAAGGCCGGAAACAAGGGCTATGACTGCGCACTTGGCGCGATCGAAATGGTGAATCTGCTCCGTCAGCTGTAAGGAGACTCCATGAGAAATCTTCTGTTTTTTGATATAGACGGAACTCTGATCACAGAGGATGAACGACATTTATTCCCGGCAGACGCGAAGGCTGCGCTTGAGGCGGCCCGGCATGCCGGGAATCTGATTTTCATCAATACCGGCCGGACCCGTTTTAACGTAGAACAGATCCTGGCGGAAGCAGAGTTTGACGGGGTGGTCTGTGGATGCGGAACCTATATCGAGTATCATGGTGAGGTGCTTCATCACCACATGCTTTCCCGGGAACGCTGCTATGAACTGGCACAGATCTGCCGGGAGTGCAGGATGCAGGCCATCTTTGAGTATTCGGACTTCTGCGGCTATGATGCAGAGCTGGACCTGCCCTTCCTTGCTCCAATGATCCAGGAAATGAAGGATTTCGGTTTTACAGTTCAGACGGATATCACGGCGCCGGACTTTCGCTTTGACAAGTTCGCGGGCTGGTTTGATGAGACGGGGGATGTGGAACGGTTTCGACGGGAGATAGAGAAGGATTTTGTCTACATTCACCGGGGAGAGGGCTTCTTTGAGGTTGAGCCCATCGGTTATTCCAAGGCCTCGGGAATGCAGTTTCTGCTGGATTATTTTCAACTTCCAACCGATGCGGCCTATGCCTTCGGCGACAGTAATAATGATCTGGAAATGTTGCAGTTTGCGGCCCATGCGGTGTCTATGGCGAAGGGCAGCGAAGCCTGCCGGAAGGCGGCGCATTTCGTGACCACTGACGTGGAAGAGGGCGGAATACGCATCGCGCTGGAGCATTTCGGACTTTTGGGATAGGTCTTTTAGGAGTTAGGTATGAAGAGTTATCTGAATGATGACGAACGTCAGAAATATGAGGGGACGCCTCCCGAGGGGGCTCCGGAGCAGGAGAATGAACCGGAGATGCCGTCACCGAAGTCGGATCTGGACTTTGAGGTGCCGGAGAAGGTTTCGGTTTTTGAGCAGTTCCGGATCTCCATTGTGAGCCCGAAGCAGCTCATCGGCCTTTCCACCATGAAGGTGAGCCGGTTCGTCAGATATACATTATTTATGGGCTTCCTTATGACTCTGATGCTGTATATCATTCCTGTGACAGTCACGCTTATTCATATCGGAGGCCTCAGGGACCTCTTTGAGAATCGCACGCCGGACTTCAAGCTGACAAACGGAGTGCTGGAAGCGAAGGAGCGGTTTACCATCGAGCTGGGAAGCTGCGACATCATCGTAGATACCTCCGGTGCCATCGTACCTGAGGACAGCTATGAGGCCCACAGGCTGACCTTTGCCATCGGCAGCAGGAAGCTGCAGGCGGTGATCTCAAATAATGGAATGAATTATGTTCTGGTGGAGGGAGCCATTAAGGATTATCTGCCGGAGGGCTTTGACCGCCAGATGCTGATCTCAGCGGTGCCGGGCTTTTATATCGCCCTGGTGCTGGCAGGGATCATCCTGATGGTGATCACGCTGGGAAAATATCTGCTGGCCTCGCTGCTCTACATGCTGATCGCATGGGGCATCGCCCGAAATACCGGTCTGGATCTGAACAAGGGAAATGTATTCCGGCTCTGTTTTTACGCCCAGACCATCGGCATGCTTCTTGTGAACATCAATAAGGCCACAGGCGGATATCTGCCGAGTCTGATCGTATCCATGGTAGGAATCTTTATCACACTGCTATATATCTTCAAACCCTTTCGGCCCTATGCACGGTACAGCACGGATGAGTAGAGGAGTGAGAGGACAGGGCTGTTATTTC
>CADAXW010000024.1 GCA_902792005.1 uncultured Lachnospiraceae bacterium | reverse complement strand
GAACCCGACAAGTACGGTGAACCCGACGAATACGGTGAACCCGACGAATACGGTGAACCCGACGAGTACGGTGAACCCGACGAGTACAACAAGAACCACAAATATCAATAACCCCAACCCAACGGTCACAAATACCACGACAAAGCTGAATCAGGGCGGAGATGATGATCGAACCCCACCGCGTGACAGAGGACCGAAAAACAGAAAGTAAGTAAGAGGAAACAAGAGTGCGGCTGATACCAGGAAAAACAAAAGTAAAAATGGAGCTTTTCAAGGGGATCACCCTGGTCGATGTTCTTATCGTCCTGGTGGGTCTCGGTATTGCCGCACTCTGTGCGGTTTCTTCCCTACCCTATCGATGGGTCTTTGCGCTCATCGTGATGGGTATCTTCGGGATGATGATCGTACGTGTAAATGACGAACCGATCTATGTATTCTTCTGGCACATGCTTCGATTCCAGTCATTCCCGCGGCGATACTACAGGGTATTTGATGATAATGCCCTGAAAACACTGAAGGACAATGACATCGGAGGCCTGGTTGAGGCCTACTACAATGGGGAAAATGAAGCGGAGGATCAGGAAGCAGGAGAAGAGGAACTGGATCCTGCGGCCGAGAAGAAGCGGCTGAAGGACCTGATCAAAGAGGAGAATAAGATCCTGAAGAGCAAGACCGCCACAAAGGAAGAAAAGGATGCGGTCTGGCTGGCCAGAGCCCAGCGGAGTGCTGAGAAAAAGAAGCAGAAGGCGGCAGGCAAGGAGGACACGCACGATTATTCGGACATCAGCGATTTTATTCCCTTTACCGGGATCAAGGAAGGGATGATCGATTATGCCGGAGAATACTACGGAACGGTTATAGAGATCGATCCCATTGAGTTCCGATTCCATTCGAAGTACCGCAGGAACAATGCCATTGAAGGCTGCTTCGGAAAGGTGCTTCGTTCCTTAAACGGGGAATACGGAGCAAATATAGTCAAGATCCAGCGTCCCATCATGTATGACCGCTACCTTGAGGCGGAATACGCAAAGCTGGAAGCGTTAAAGAAATCATATGAAAGCGGACTCATCAGAGAAGATGAGTTGAAGGCGAGAGTAGAAGTGGAGCAGGAGAGAATCTCCGAGATCTCCGACCTCTGTACAGATAATCTGGTTATCGAGGGCTTCTACTATTTCGTGCTTTTTGACAAGGACCGCAGAAACCTTCAAATGCTCACCAATCAGGCACTGGATTCTTTTGAAAATGCGGAGCTTTCGGTCAGACTTCTGGATGACCGGGGTCTTGCAATCTTCCTGAAGTATACCAATTCGCTTGATTTTAATGAGCGCGATATCGATCAGGTGGAGCCGGAGCGATGGGCAGAATGGGCTATGCCTGAAAAGCTTAGATTCACTGCGCGGAAAGTAGAAGTAAACAAGGTCATCACCCACAACTTCAGGGTTATCAAATACCCCTCCATCGTCGGAGATGCATGGCTGGCGGGAGTTATGTCCTTCCCCGGAACCAAGGTTATCGTAAAGATAAGCCCCATGGACCGTGGCAAGGCAGTCCGGGCCATCGACCGGTCCCTGGCAGAGCTGCGTGGGCGTTATGCGGCGACAAGTATTGATTCCAAGCGGCTGGAGCTGCAGTCTCACATCGAGACCCTTGCCACACTGCTTGTTACGCTTCAGCAAGAAAATGAAGCGCTGCTTTCCGTGAGCATTTATATCACGGCATACGATTCTCTTCTGACGAAGGAGGATCCGCTTCTGGGATCCGATTTCAAGTCGGTGGTACCTATGGTTCCCGATATGAAGAAAACGGTAAGACGTACCTGGAATGAGGCAGGCATGAAGCTGTCTCAGATGGATTTCCTGCAGATGCAGGCATTCATTGGATCCCAGGTATCCAATTATGATCCCATGATGAAGGAAGCCAGGGGTATTCCGTCGAATACGATCGCCGGAATGTATCCTTGGATCTTTGCGCATATTTCCGACGAAGGTGGTGTAAAGCTGGGATCCACCGATGGTGTACCGGTATTTATCAATTTCTTCCGGAGAGATACGGAGCGTGTAAACTCCAACATGGTAATCGTTGGTAAATCCGGTTCCGGTAAATCCTACACCACGAAGTCCCTGCTTCTGAACCTTGCCTCCGAGGATTCCAAAATCTTTATTCTGGACCCGGAGAATGAGTATTCAGAGCTGGCGCATAACCTTCATGGCCGTATCATAAATGTAGGTAATGCAAAGTACGGTCGTCTGAATCCCTTCCACATCATCACCGCACTGGATGATGATGAGGCCGGTGAAGGCGGCGGCGGTCCTGCAGGAAGCTTTGCAACGCATCTTCAGTTCCTGGAGGAGTTCTTCCGTCAGATCCTGCCGGATATCGACAAGGATGCGCTGGAATACCTGAACTCCCTGGTGGAGCGGACCTATCTGGACTTCGGTATCACACCGGAGACGGATCTGTCTACATTCCGCGCCGAGGATTATCCGATCTTTGATGATCTGTATGATGTGATCCTTGCGGAATTTGAGCGAACAAACAATGATTATCTGCGTCAGATGCTGCGTACACTGGTGAACTATATTTCCAAGTTCTCCACCGGCGGCCGGAATGCGAATATCTGGAACGGACCGTCCACCATCACAACGGATGAGAACTTCTCAGTATTTAACTTCCAGTCCCTGCTGGCGAACCGGAATACCACCATCGCCAATGCGCAGATGCTTCTGGTGCTGAAGTATATCGATAATGAGATCATTAAGAACCGGGATTACAACCTGCGTTACGGCCTGGACCGTAAGATCGTAGTTGTAATCGATGAGGCCCATGTATTCATCGATACGAAGTTCCCGGTAGCGCTTGATTTCATGTTCCAGCTGGCGAAGCGTATCCGTAAGTATAACGGTATGCAGATCGTTATCACACAGAATATCAAGGACTTTGTGGGCAGTGAGGAGATCGCAAGAAAGTCAACTGCCATCATCAATGCCTGCCAGTACAGCTTCGTCTTCGGACTGGCACCGAATGATATGGATGATCTCTGTCGTCTGTATGAGAAGGCAGGTGGAATCAATGAACAGGAGCAGGAGGATATCCTTTCTGCAAAGCGAGGCCAGGCATTTGCCATCATGAGCCCCACCTCCAGATCCTCCTTCCGGATCGACGTTCCGCAGCTCATGGTAAATATGTTTGAGAAGCAGGAGTTCGAGAGTGTTTACTTCGCAGGAGAGGAAGGAGAGAAGCTCTGGGAAGAGTTTATTGAGGAAAGCCGTGAGCTTCATGATGCGAACTATGATGACCGGATGAACTATGAAGAAGAACATCCGGGCGGAGAAAGCTTCGGAGGAAGTACCGGAGGCAGCTCACTGAGCTTCTCCGAGATCACGGAAGAAGAGATGGATCAGGCGGCCCTCGAGGGTCAGGCCGGAGAAGCACCCATCAGTGCGGTGGATAAGATGATCGCTGCAGAGGAAGCGGTCAATCGAAGAGAATATGAGATGGCGACCATGCGGTTTGGCGGAATCTCCTTTGAAGAAGAAACTGCAGCGCCTCAGCCGGAAACCACTACCATTGGCGGAATCCGTCTGGAGGAGGTGGATGGAGCATCCGAGGATGCTTACAGAGAGACGGCAGCTTATGAAGCGGAAACCGCGTCCTATGGACAGACGCCAGCCGGATTCGAAGCGGGCGCAGGATATGCAGCAGGTGCCGGAATGGCAGCGCAGGGAGGTGCCGGTATGGCGGCGCCTGCAGGTCATACAGCAGCCACCGAGGCGATGATCAATGAGAAGCTGAGCCAGTTCCGTGAGTCCATCCGTGCAGAGGTGGAGCAGGAGCTTCTGGAAAAACTGAAATGGATCTCCATCGGCGCGAGCCTTGGAAGCGGCGGGCAGATTTCAGATATTCTTGCCGGAACGACGCAGGCCGGCTCTGTACAGACCGGAGCAGTTCAGGCAGCCGAGACCGAAGCGGCTCCCGCGGAAGAGCGCTATGCCGATGAGACATTTGCAGGCGAGAGCTATGCCGGCGATTCATTTGCGGATGATGAATTTGCAGATGAGGAAACCGCAGAGGATACATATGATGACGATCTCGATATCGAGGAGGATGTGGATGTAGACAGCCTCTTTGATGAGGACACCTTTGAAGCTGAGGAAGAAGAGTACAGCTTCGAGGATGAGCCGGAAGAGAATGCCGAAGAAGCATTTGATGATGAGCTCGGAGAAGAGTTCGGAGATGAGTTCGAAGCTGCATCCGATGAAGATGTGGACATGGATGAACTCTTTGGTGAAGACGAATCGGATGACCTGGATGATCTGACTGATCTGGATGATGAGGAAGAGGAAGAAGATATGGATGGATTCTCTGATGACTTTGATCTTGATCTGGATAATGATCCTGATCTGAATGAGGATGGGGACTTCGATGATGATGAGTTCGACGAGGACGACTTTGATTTCGATGACGACGATCTGATCGACGGTGATGAGTTTGAGCATACGCCGTTCCTGTTTGCTGAGCTTCTCGAAGAGGCGGCAGGAAAGTATGCAGAGATGAGTCTGGATGAGAGAATGGAAGAATCCGGAGAAACTGTGATGAATATCACACTGGATGAATTGTCCGAGTTTATCAAGGATCTGAACAAAAGGAAAAAAGGAGCGTAACAGGAGAGTATGGATGTAAAACTGGTGAACCGGGGGGCAGAGGGTGAACTGATCCTCACCGGAGATCTGGACACGCGGACTGCGCGTGATGCGGACCAGCTATTCGCTCAGCTTGTCCCCAGATTTACAACGATTACCCTGAATATGCAGGGGCTCAATTACATATCCAGTGCAGGAATTCGTACGATCCGCAATCTGTATCTGCTCATGATGAAAAAGAGCGGAAAGCTTGGAGTTACGAATGTAAATGCAAATGTTATGGAAGTCTTTGAGATGACCGGTCTGGCGGGACTTCTTAACATTCGTTGACCTTTTGAAAGCCGAAAAGCTGCACTGTTGCGCATTTGTTGTATGGCTTCATGTATGATAGATGTAGAAATTGAGGATATTTAGGCTGAAGTATTTAAGAAGCTGAGGAACTGTGTATGAAGAGATTTGACAGGCATAAAATAAGGATCGCGAGGCTGCTGGTGATGGCCTTTCTTTTGGCGAGCCTTCCGCTGGCCAGTCTCCCTGCGATGGATACATATGCTGCACCGGAGGACGGGACAGAGAGCAGTACGGAGAGATCGTCAGGCGGAGCAGCTTCCGGCAACGTTCAAAGTACGCAGAGTCCGGGAACAACGCTGGGTGTTAACAGCGTTCAGACGGTCGGAGACGCCAAGAGTGGCCAGGGAACGACAGGTAATAATGCTGCCAACGCGCAGAAGGAAGTGCCTTACGGTGTGGTTTCTCAGGATGCCGCTCCTGCCTACGAGGCGAATAAGGGTATCTCTGACTGGACCAAGCGGAAAGCGATCACTGCGCCGGCCAATACCTATGTCCTGACAGCAGCGACCGGTGCCAGCGCCGGTAAGTCGGTGCTGTACTTTGCAGTGAAGTATGTCGATGCAAATGGAATTTCCAGATCGCAGTATATCTTCCCGGGAATTGATGCGAAAAGCAGAAGCAGGAAGCTTCTTGAGCATTACAGCAAGGGTGAGGATATCATGAAGAGCTTCGGCAAGGTTGCTCTTGGCGAAGTGAAGTATCAGGAAAAGGATCAGGAGGAAGAGACACTTGCTTCCTGGACCGTTCAGGATTATGCATTCCAGACAACGGCAGCCATCAAGAAAGTAGAGAGTATCGATGTCTACCTTGAAAAGGGGCAGTGGACGGTACAGGGCTTATCCATTTATAAGATGGAGAGCTATAAGGGATATGAAGAGTACGGTCTTGCCTCCGGACAGCAGTTCCTGAATTTCAAGGGGTCTCTCATCGCTGATCTGGTAAAGAAGCAGCAGGGAACCCTTACGCTTTCGACAAATGCGATGGATACTGTCGTAAGGATCGGCGGAGAGGACTCTCGTTATTTCGGAATACAGAATTTTGAAGAAGACGGACAGCCGAGAGATTATGCGGAAGCCACCGACATTTATTCCGTGCGGGTGGATTTTTCCGATGCAGACAAGGGCGGACTTGAGAGCTATCTCAGTGCAAAGGGGATCAAGCTCGGAACCGATCACGGAACCGTTGAGGATCTGGTGATCGATCTTCAGTACCGGGATCGGCATGGATGGGTCAGAACCGTCAGCCTTCCGGTGGTTCTCAGCAGCTATTTCATGGCTCACAGAGCCGCACCGGAAAGTACGATCATGGGACTGGCGCAGCGTGGTGATATGCTGGCGTTCCAGGGAGTTCTTCCGGAGTTTTCCCAGATCGTTTCGCAGGCAAGCCTGAGTACGGGCTCCGTGGCAAGGAAAAAGCTGGAGGACAGGGGCATAACCATAGCAACAAAGACCGTTGTTATGTCGGATATCCTTTCAAAGATCAGTGATGACGATATGGCCATCGCCGGAGTATCTATCTACAAGGGCGGATGTATGCCTTATGTTCCGGGTGGTACGGATACAAAGGGCAGGCATCTGGACGGAGCAACGCTCGATTATGTATTTGAGTCGGATGAACCCTTTATGTACTATACTGCAGGAACGGATGCAGGACAGAGGGTATCTGCCAACGGTACCTTCAAATTCAACTTTAAGGAGCATAAGAACAACGCACCGCTCGTTTCCTCGACCAATGGTCAGGGTCAGTTTCTGGTGTCACTCTATACCTCAAACAAGGTGAACGCAGGAACCGAGAATGATGTATCCATTCGTTTCCTTTATACGGATCTGAAGGGCGGACAGAACCGAACACAGAATTATCGTGCAAAGAACGCAGCTGAAAACTTTATGGGCTTTTGGCCGGCAACGGACGGAACCAGCTTTATCGAGAAAAGCGGCTTTGTTGCAGGTGGTAAGGTTACTTTCCTGATGGACGCCAAGAATGCCAGAGAATTCACGAACGCGGAGATCCTTCTGGTGGGTGATGACCCATGGGATCTCAGCAATATCACCATTTCCTATGTGGAAAGCTATGGACGCAGACGTGCATATATCGCACCGTCGGACATCAAAGGAACCAAATTCTGGCTGGAGCGCAGCACCGTTTCCGCAGAAGTCTTTAATATGTCGCAGATCAATCCGCGCATTTATGACAAGGATGGAAATGAGATCGGCGGAGACGGCCTGGATATCAATAAGAAAAAGCAGCTGATCGACGAGAATGGAAATCCTGTCTATAAAGACGGACAGCCCGTTTATATCGATACTCCGAAGGACGACACTACGCCGAGTGACTACCAGATCAACGGATCGCAGCTGATCCTTGGAGGTACGACCTATAAGTTTGACTTCGGAAAGGGCGTTGTTTCGGATGTGCGGGACGCAGACTATTCCTCGGTCCGTTACAAAATGAGCTACGAACAGACGCAGGTAAACTGGGGATTCTTTGCAGTTGCAAAGACCTATGATATTACGGTGAAGGTGGCACAGGATTCAGATGTTGAGACCGGAAACGGAGACGCAGGATCCGTGAACTACTTCTATTTCCAGCTCGTTTTCGAGAATGGCTACAACAGTGCATACGTGCTGGCAAATCAGCAGCTGGCCGGTGACGCGTTCCGTTCGGGACAGACTGAGACCTTTACCATTTCAGTCAACCGGAACTATGGAGACGTGGCGGCGATCCGTATTCTTCCCGAGGATCTGGCTTCGGATTCGACACCGTATGATAAGCTGAACATTGACCAGATCATCATTTCCGAGCAGAACAAGGGCGGAACCTACCTCTCCTATGTTGTGGATCAGGTAGGATGGGTCGAGATCGATTACCGTGATGAGGCTGAAAAGTCTTCATCCCGTGGACTTCGGGCAAGAACCGCAAATGAGATCGCGAAGTCTTATGATGTAAGCTACAAGATGAGAGCGGTCAAGCTGCTCTGCGAGATCACCACGCTGCCGTGGGACGGTCCCACCGGTCAGTTTGTGGGAACCATCATGGCAACGGTGGACTATATTGACACGGAAGGAAGCGCTAAGAAGGCCAAATTTGATGTGGTCAAATATATGGCATCTTATATGAGTAAGTCTGCGAAGACGATGGAGACGGCATCCAATCCCAAGGACCAGATCGTGGCACCTGCGGGAAGCGGATCCATATCGGATCCACAGACCATGCTACGAGCGGGTAAGACAGACCGGTTTGTCATGCCGCCGATCCCGGATCTGAAGAGTATCAAGGCGATCACATTTACGTGTCAGACCAAGAACAATGAGGCGGCTTACTGGAAGATCGGAAAGGTCACGATATCCCAGGTCATCAAGGATGGACCTCTGGAGCTGACCGACAACGGAGAGTACTATCGGAATATGGATACGGAGAGTCTCTGTATGAATGCAGAGGACAAGATCTTTTCCACCTTCTTCCAGATGGGTATCCCTGCTGATACGGAGACCATTACCTTCACGGATAATCAGCTGGTTTGGACCTCGGATCAGTGGGCAACACCGGTATCCAGACTTCCGACGTCAGCGGATGATACCGTAAACATTTACGTGTATCCTACGGCAAATGGAACCAACAGTGGCATGAACAGCTTCTATACCAATGATTCACCGGCGACACCGGGCCCTGCTCCGGCAGCCAATGTCGTTCATGCGAATTTAAGATACAGCATCCCATTCTCTCAGTCCATGGCTGCAGCCTGTGATCTGGAGCTGGGATATGATGCGGCGGGAAATCCCATGTACTATGCTACGGGAGTGAAGGCGCCGAACATCATCAGTGCGGGTAATCTGACGATCCAATGCATGAGTGCGGAAGTCAGCTTTGACCGTGCCATCGTACAACACGTTAAGCAAAATGTAGTCATGGCGAACTCCAACTATTCGTTCTTTGGTTCCCAGGCGGTTGTGGGAGCTTCTTCGGATCCGATGGAGGGAAATCTCTACATCGATGATACAGCGGAAACAGTGATGCTTTCCTTTGGAGAAGGAACGGAGGAGCAGTCGCTTCAGAAGGAGAAGCATGATATAGCAGTTGCATTCCTCTACACGTCTTCCATTGACGGAGGAGCGAAGGAATACCTGTCGCCCTACGTATATCTGACCGATGCCGGATATGGATCGATATATGAAGGCATGATGGCGAAGCTGAACTTCCAGGTACCCTTCGTACGGAAGATCACCGGTTACATGATCGCCGGCTACGGTAATCTGAAAGGAAGGATCCATGCTTCTGCCGCCAGGGTAGATCAGGTGACCGAGATCGCGGCTGATCCGGTTGCGGGAACGGAAGCGACCAAGGAGAAAGAACTAAGGTCCTATGCTTCGTTCCTGGGAGGCTATGAGATCGAGGAAAAGCTTGAACGGAAAAATGTAACGTCACAGGAAATGTGGGGAGAAGGAAGTGTAACCCCCATCGCGCTTACATTTACGACCACGGAGGCTCTTAAGACGCTGGATGCTTCCAAGAATGCAGCGGCACGGATGGCCGTGTCCTATAAGGATTACCAGGAAGCAGAGCATATAAGGACCATTTCGGATCTTTCAAAATGTATCCAGGGGAGGGCAAAGGGCTTTGCCCCGGGTGAGCCTCAGACTGCGGAATTCTTCCTGACGGAGATGAACAGCAACATGAGTATCAATACCGTGGAGCTTGTTCCCTACGATCCCTCGGCGGAAGTTCTTCTTCCGGGTACAACGGCACCGATCAAGGGAAATGATATTACACTGGATGCCATGGTGACCCAGATGATCGAATCGGGCGGCGTCTATGTGGACGGAGTCATCGACCAGGAGCTTACGGCAGCGGTACATGCTGCAAGAAGTGCAGTCTGGACCATTTCCAAGGTGGTATATGATGCAGGCTTCGGAAGAAATGTGATCACGAGAGAGGAGAACCAGACCTTCCAGGGTCTGTCAAACGGCGGCAGCCTGCGTCTGAACTCTGTGACCATGACAACGTATATCACAAAGAACGCCCTGACCGAGGGTGATGTTAAGGATCATTTAAAACAGCTGCTTGCAAAGGCAGGAGATGTGATCACCGGTACGGTGACTGTACGTGACTCCCAGTCCGGCTTTACAGTGAAGGCTTATAAGATGGTGGGAGATGCAGGACAGGATGTAACGGCGGAATGCCTTACACTGAATAATATGAACCGGAGCTTCAGCTTTACGGTTCCCGAGAATACCTCCGGAGCACTGGTGGTCTATAAGATCGAGGTTTCGCCGGTGGAGGCACCGGATCTGGTGGATGTTATCTATGTTTCCGTAGAGAGTCAGAATATCGGGCTTACGACGAAGACCTCGCTGAACGGCGGAACGGAAACTACTGTGACAGACCATACCAGTGTGATGGTGGCAAAGGGCGGAGACGTTCTTACAGTAAAGACGAAGGTGGCGAATTCCACCAAGGGAATCGCTGTATGGGCTTACAGGGTTGTTGGTGACAAGTCGGAGTCGGTTACCAAGACCACCGTTTCAAATCTTTCAGCAGCAGGCTTTGACTTTACGGTTCCTGAGAACACGGGTGACACCATCGTTCAGTACAGGATCGAGATCTCACCGGAGGAAGATCCGGATACAAAGGATACGATCTACATTACGGTTGAGGCGGCGCCGAAGCCAACGGAGGAACCCACGGAGGAGAATACGGAGCAGAAGTCGGAACAGAAATCTGAACAGAAATCGGAAGAAAGCTCCGAGGGAAATACGGAATCATCCACGGGTGACTCCGCAGGATCGCCGCATTCAAAGAGTACCGAGGCGGCTGCAGAGAGGACCACGGAAAAAACGACAGAATAACAGTAAGGCGAGGATACTGCTGTGTTATCAAAAAAGAGCAGAAACAATCCCATATTGATGGAGGCCTACCATGTACTGCTGGGTTATGTGGAGCTGGACAGGGATGGAAAGATCATTCCCATGGACGGCCCCACCGGCATCACGGCGCCCGCAGATGGAGCAGGAAGGATTCGTAACTTCGGAATCACCCATGTGAAAAAGCGGTACATTTCCGGGAAAAGCAACAAGCAGGTGATGTTTGAGGCGAAAAAAGCGTTCAGGAATCTTGGGAGGGGCATATACTTCTTTTCCCAGGAGGATGTCTACGGATGTCAGCTGAAATCCTATGTTTTCTATCCGGTGGTTCTGGCCTTTTATGAAAATGAGGACGGGCAGCTTCAGCTGTCGGCCTTTACGGCCCGATGCCTTACGGCCAGGCTCGCCGCCAGGATCGCCATTCGGCAGTTTGAGAAGGCGACCGGCAGCTTCCTGACCCGGGACGAGAAGGAGAAGGAAGAGAAGAAGAACCGGAAGGGCGATGAGAAGTCCGTTCGGGATGAAAAGAAAAAGGAGGCACGCTCCCGTAAGCAGGCTGAAAAGGCTGAGGACAGGAAGTTCCGCGAACAGGCTAAGGAGGATGAAAGAAAGCGCCTTGCCGAGATGGAAAAGGAATGGGGGCAGTCGAAAGAGAATAAGAAGAACAGGGGGTAGATGCCATGCCAAGACGCGGTGAAAATCTGATGGATGAAGATGACGATATCGTCATTGAGAATCTGGATAATGATGTCAGAAACCGATCTGTGATCATCGAGAATCCCCAGGAGATCAATGATGCGGGGAGAGAGCGGGTAGAGAACCCGGAGCCGAATCCGAATGTGGATCAGGGCGAAAGAGTTCCGGAGCAGAACCCGGAGCCGAATCCGAATGTGGATCAGAACAGAAGAGAGCCCGAGGCGAACCAGAACGAGGCTAGGAACGAGAACCAGAACGAGGTCCGGAACGAGAATCAGAATCAGAACGGGGATCAGGCGCAGCAGGAACAGGAGCAGAGAAACCGGGATGAGTTTAACCGGCAGCAGGATCAGAGAAGAAGAGAATCGGAAGCGAATCTGCTGAACCAGCAGGCACAGCAGAATCGGCAGAATCAGCAGGCGCAGCAGGAACAGGAAGCAAGACAGCAGCGCGAGCGGGAGGTACAGCTCGGAAAGAAGAAGCCGAAGAAGGCAAAAAAGCAGGAGGTTTCGTATCGGGGAACGGTCAATGCACAGGAGGGCCTGGATGATAAGTTCCTTTCTGAGCAGGCCGGGCAGATCCGTGCCATGCGCTATCTGACCAGAGAGGTTACATTTGGTGCGAGAAGGGGATTTTCTTCCCCGGAGTTCCGAAGGATCAAGCAGGATCTGCATCGACTGGATTCCTTCATGCGTACCATTAACGGAAGAACAAGCCTGAATCCGGAAGAGATGGCTGAGTATGAACGCCTGACTCTGAAGGTTCACAGCTCAACGGCACATTATCTTAAAAAGAAAAAGGCAGACATCGAGAAAAGAAAGGGTGCGGACGGTAAGGTCAAGATCTCTGCGTATGAGAAAAAAAGGATCATGGCCATCCGGGACATCCAGCAGGAGATCGGAAAGCTTCGGGCGGATATGTATGAAAAGGATCTGCAGAAGCATAAGGAATCCATGCAGAAGACGTGCACGGACAAGATAAATGACCTGAAGGATACGCTGAATGATATCTACGTTGCCGGAGCAAAGAATGATGCCATGAAGCCGGTTCTGGAGGAGTCGGTAACGAGAACGCTGTTCTATCTGAATCGTATGGATTCGCTGAACAATACATTCCGTATGAAACCCGGAATGACCTTCAAGAAGGCAAAGGAAAGCATGAATCGGAATCTGGAGCCGACGAAGCAGGAGCTGGAGCTGATCGCAAAGCATCAGCTGACCACAGATATCGTTAATGCCGGTATGAAGGCAGTGAAAGAGGGGAAAGAATTTTCCACAGATGATATCGCGCGGCTTCAAAAGCAGTATATACAGAAAAATGCGCGTACACTCGCTGAGCAAAGAAGGAGAAGAGAGAATCTCCGGGGACTGCAGAGACAGCAGACAGCAGGACCGCAGCAGCAAGCACCGCAGCAGGGAGCAGCACAGAGGGAAGCAGCACAGCCGGGAGCAGCACAACAGGGAGCAGCACAGAGGGAAGCAGCACAGCAGCTTGCAGGCCGCATGACGCAGGTAAGACGTCAGCCGGCACAGCCCGGGAATGCACAGCTTGGCAGAAGATCGTTTTAGTAACACGCACTCGATCCGGAATAGAAGAGGGAATTAAGATCGTTTTATCCGGATCAGGGAGGAACACATGGAAGAAAACATTCACATTGATGATATAGAGGTCTTCCATTTGGGAGCAGACCGAACAGAGCGAACAGAGGATTTTATGATCGAGCAGGATGAGGATTCTATCACTGTTGAGGCAGTGGAGGATGCTCTTTATCCCGTGCAGGAATTTATCGATCAGAAGCTCCTCCGGTTCGGTTACTTCGGGCGCGATCTTTATATGATCCGCCTGGCAGTGGAAGAGGTGTTTATCAACATCTGCTCCTATGCATATCAGAGTTCCATAGGTACAGCGAAGATCAGCTGCCGTCTGGATGGGGATGTGTCCAACCTGATCCTGAGATTTGCCGATTCCGGAATCCCCTTTAATCCGCTGGAACAGGCGGAGGCGGATACCTCCGGAGTTCAGTTCATGGAACGGGAGGGCGGCTTCGGTATCCATCTGGTGAAGAAGATCATGGACAAGATATCCTATGAATATAAGGATGGAAAGAACTACCTGGTACTTGAGAAGAAGCTGAGGACATAGACCGACAGAGGGATATGGACCGGGCAGTATATGACATCAAAAATGTGGCAGCGGGAATGCCGAAGAGGCGCCTGCCGCCACATTTTTTTATTTTGGATTTTCGTTTTTTGGAAGGGCCGCCCATCTATAGGTGGAGGTGATGAAATGAAACACACATCAGCAGAGGCAAATAAGCTTCTAAAAGAGAAAAATGAGTATTTGAAAAGGCTGCAGGGAAGAGAGTATATGACCAGCAGATTCACTGTGGCCCTTGGTGAGGACGTGGAGAGCGTCCGCCCTGCATATAATTACAGTGAGATGCAGCAGGAGATGGATAAGGTGTGTGGTGAGATCCGCAGGATCAAGCATGCCATCAGCCTCTTCAATGCAACCACTGTGATCCCAGGATTCAATATCACCATAGATGAGATGCTGGTCTATATCCCTCAGTTAAATGCCAGGAAGGGCAGGCTGGAGGCTCTCAGTGGTCTGCTTCCAAAACAGAGAAAGGATGACTGCTCCTACCGGTCAGGTGGCTCCAATCTGGTTGAGTATGTTTATGCCAACTATGATATCTCTCTGGCAGAGAAGGATTACAAAAAGGTGAGCCGTGAGCTTTCCAAGGCTCAAACTGCACTGGATGTGGTCAACAATTCTGAGAGATTTGAGATTCCCGGGATCGAGGAGCCCGGGGAGGAAGAGTAGAACATAGGTATCCTCCTATAAAAAACATCCGGAAATGGTCAGGATATACATCTTTCGGGGAAAATGTGCCGTTCAGTGATCAACGTTATCTGTTGTCCGTTATTTGTTACGAAGGGTATCAGGTTTAAGGATGATGTACATGTGATCTCGTGTCTATTTTAACCATTTCGAAAACTTCGGAGCCGGTGTGTGGCTCCAGATATGGTGCAGCTGAAGTTCGGTTTCAGGCTGCACTTTTTTTATGCCGGTGATGTGAAGGAGAAACAGTTTTTTTGTGATCACCGGAGTATGAAAAATAGATTGATAATCGTATCATATATTGCTATCATCTTCTTATGAGAGATCAATATTTTATGCTGCTGAAAGGAGTTAATTATGCAGGTAGCACTGGATCTGACAGGGGATATGATCGCATATTCGTACTTCGACGGAAGTGATGTTGTAACAGAGTATCTTCGGAATACCATTGGGTTTCGGACCAAGGATCTGTTCCGGATCGACGGAACGGTTTCGCAGCTGATCCGGATGACAAAGGATATGATCGGATTTGCAGGAGTAACGGCCACGGAAGCCATTTGCGCGGTTCCCGCTTACTGCAGTTACGCAGAGAGGGAACGCCTTCGGAAGGCGGCAGCGGCCTGTGATCTGAATATAAAATATATGGTGCGCGGTACATTTGCGTCTGCCGAAATGCTGTTCCAGCGGCAGGATCTGGGGGATGAGACCATCCTCCTCTGCAGTGTCCGCTCCAACTATGTGGAGTTTCTGCTGATGGATGTGGGCGGAAATGTGCTCCGCGTCATGGGCAGTGCTACTCTTTTCTATGATAAAAGCGAAGTCCGGGAGAACCCGGAGAAACTGGAGCAGAGAGTGATGTCCGAGCTGAAGGCCCTTTATAACGATCTGGGGCTTTCCTACCGGGAGAAGGACGAGGTGCCCTATATCACCTGTGATGAAAGATCGGAAGCGGATGCAGGGTATTTCTCGGAGCTTCTGGCATCCTGCTTTGGAAGGGACACGGTTTCCTTTGAAAATGATACGGCTGCCGGTGCCTTCTATCATCTGATGAAGCTGGATGACTTTCATGAGGACCGGATCAAAAAGCTGTTTGCAGTGGACTGCTGTACCGAGGGGATCAGCATATCCTCCGGTGTCGGCGGAGAGCTGGTGGAGGTATTCCGTAGGAACAGCGAGCTGCCGGTGCAGAAGATCGTGGATCTCATGATGACCTATGATAATGTGCTCTGCTTTTACGGCGGAAACTACAGGAACCGGGAGCTGGATGAACCCATCGGTACCTGCCGGATCCCGGATCAGTACAGAGGACAGCAGATCCATGTGAAGGTCACCCTGACAGAGGTGGGGATCGTAGAGTATGTGGTGCTGGATGCAAAGAAGCAGATCATCTATCCGAGAAGGGTGCTGAGCTAGCAACAGCGTGACAACGGGGACAGTCCCCATTGTCACGTTTTCCTGGGAAAACGTGACATGGGGGACTGTCCCCGTTGTCACGCTGTTAATGTTACGAGAAGAACATCAGCATATCCAATGCCTCAATGGACTTCAGCAGGTATTCATCGTCGATCATGGGCCACTTGAACTCGCAGCTGAACAGGGCGTTCATGGTTGCCGTGGAGTTCGCGCCCACCTCGCGGATGTTGGTCTTGTTGTCGTATGCCACCAGCGGAAGCACATCCTGACTCTTTTCTTCCTCGGCAGCGGCTGCGCTGAGGGTCTTTGCGAATTCCTCGTCCGATACGATGTCGATATGGAAGCCGTAGTTCTTCATGGCGTAGATCACATCGCCCATGGTCACCAGATGGTTATTGAAGGCGTGATATACGCTGAAGCCGTTCTTCGCTGCCGCAAGGGTTACCACAGCATCCGCCGTGCAGTCGATGGGAGAGAACTCCGCAGGTTGCTGCAGGGAGGAGAAGGGGAACTTCTCGAGGACATAGAACGCGCGAAGCGTACTCATGAAGGAGTTGGTGGTGAAGTTCATCTGGAACTCGCCATCCCGGAAACGGCTCATCAGGTTGCCCACACGGATCACGCATGCATCCAGCTTCTTTTCAACCACAGCTGTAAGCAGGGCACGCTCGGCAAGGAACTTGGTGCGGACATACTCGTTATCCATTCCCTGACCGATGTAGAGCTCCTTCTCCAGGATCCGGATCTTGTCGCCGTCCTTCATTTCACCCGCAACGGATGCGGTGGAAATGTGGACGAGACGCATTCCTGTCTCCGAGCAGAGGCTGATGAGATTCTCCACACCATGATAGTTTACTCGCTCCAGCAGGTCGTCGCTGGAGAAATGTTTCACGCAGGCGGCACAGTTGATCACAACCTGTGCGTCCAGCTCCTTCAGCTGCTCCAGGGACTCCGGTTCCGTAATATCCCCCAGAAGACAGAATACCCGCTTTCCTACCAGGTCAGCATAGGATGCGTCACCGAAGTAGTACATAAGGGACATCTTCAGACGGGTCACGGCATTTTCGGGACTCTGTGCCCGAAGGAGACAGTAGATCTTACCCTCCGAATGCTCGATGCAGGAACGAAGCACATGAATACCCAGGAAGCCGGTGGCTCCGGCCAGGATCACGTTGCCCAGGGTTCCGGGCTTGACAAGCGGCGCATTTTCGGAACAGTTCTTTGCTATAAAGCGGGTGATCTTCGTATAGTCGAAGCCATCCGGTCCCACCAGCTTGGATGCAGGTGCTTCGGTGTCGGTAGCGGTTTCCTCCGTTTTTTCCTCTGCCGTTGCATCTGCTTTTTTGTCATAGGTTTCCACCATGAGCGTTGCCAGCTCACGGGCGGAAGGATGGTTGAACACATCCTGATATACGATGGGATAGCCGTGGTTCATGGCATACATGACCACCCTGGCTGCGGTAAGTGATGTGCCTCCGAGCTCGAAGAAGCTGTCGGTGGCGCTGACACGCTCGACGCCCAGGATCTTGGCATAAAGCCGGCAGATCTCCTTCTCGCGCTCTGTGGTAGGAGCGATGTACTCCTCCTGCTGAATGGCAACCTCCTGACGGGGCAGGGCACTCTTCAGCACCTTCTGGTTCTGGTTCAGGGGGATACGCTCCAGCTGCATCGTAAATGCAGGAACCATGTAAGGCGGTTTCCGCTCCTTGATGAACTCGTTCAGAGCCTTGATATCCACGGGATCCGGGGATACCACATAGGCAGCGATATACTTTCCGCCGCCGGGTTCCTCGAAGGCCTGCACGGTCACATCCTTGATGCCCGGGAATTCCCGGATCACGGTTTCCACCTCGGAAAGCTCGATACGGAAGCCGCGGATCTTGACCTGTCCGTCATTTCTTCCGATGAAATCGATACATCCGTCTGCCATCCGTCGAACCTGATCTCCGGTCCGGTATGCACGGGCATAATCCTTCTCCTGGTTGAAGGGGTTGGGGATAAATGCGGCAGCAGTCTTCTCCGGCAGATTCCGATAGCCCATACCTACGCCGCGGCCGGCGATCAGAAGCTCGCCGATGGCGCCTACGGGCAGCTGCTTTCCATACTTATCCACGACATAAAGCTTATAGTTGTCCAGCGGTTTTCCGATGGGAACCCGGTAGTGCAGCTTCTCCACCGGAGTGATGGTTGAGAAGACGGTACACTCGGTAGGTCCGTAAACGTTGATCAGGGAATAACCGTCCGGCGGCGCGATGGGTACCAGCTTTTCACCGCCGGCACTCAGGTACTTCAGAGGACTCTGTCCCACCTCGGACGCGTACAGACGCGCCATCTGTGTGGTGATAAAGGAATGGGTTACCCTGTTCTCACGGAAGTAGTCATTCAGCAGGAACAGATCCATCCGCATGTCCTCAGGAACGATGCAGACGGCTGCGCCCTTAGTCAGGGGTGAATACATATCCATCATGCAGGCATCGAAGCCGTAGCTTGCATAGGCAGCCACAACATTTTCCGGCGTGAGGCCGTAATACCTGTGATACCACAAAACGAAGTTGGCAAGGTTGCCCTGACTCAGCATAACGCCCTTGGGGGTTCCGGTGGAACCGGAGGTATAGAGCAGGATCATCAGGTCTTCGTGGGTCGGGCCCTCGGGAAGCTCCTCCGGGGAAATGTCGCGCAGATCCGCAATCTCTTTCGTAAGCATTACCGGCAGCTGATTCTCGGGTACTGTACTCAGCAGTGACTCCTCGGCGATCAGCAGCTTTGCTTCGGAATCCCGCATCATGAGCATGAGACGCTCTGTGGGATAGCTGGGATCCAGAGGCTGGTAGGCTGCGCCGGTCTTCATGACACCGATGGATGCAAGGACCATCATTTCCCCACGGGGGATCAGGCAGGAAACCACGTCGCCCCTGCCGATGCCGTCCTTGGAAAGCTTTACGGCGATCCGGTCTGTAATGTCATCCACTTCCCGGTAGGTAAGCTTCTTATCACGGAAGATCACCGCGGTATTCTCCGGATACTGCTTTGCTGCACTCCGGAATAGGGTGATCAGGTCTGTATAGGGCACGTCGGTTTCTGTGGCATTCCACTGATCGATCTCCTTCGCGCCTTCCTCTGTCAGAAGAGAGATGTCCGAAAGGATTTCCTCCTCTGTCAACCGGAGCAGAGCCTGCTCCATGGCATTGATCAGGGCGGAAATGCTCCAGCTCTCGTATCTGGAACCGTCATATTCACAATGGGTGGAGAAACCGTTCTCCGAATCACTGATGTAGATGGTGAGCGGTGTCTTCAGCGAACCTGTGGGATACAGGGTGATGTTCGCCCGCTTTCCGCCGAGAGAGGTTCCCTGGCCGATGCTTCCCTCATAAACGATGAGAACATCGGAGGGGCAGCCCAGCTCCCGGGAAATCTCCGAGAAGGAGTAGGCGTCATGATCCATGCTGTCCTGCAGCTGTTTGCCCA
Organism: uncultured Lachnospiraceae bacterium; assembly: GCA_902792005.1. Lineage (GTDB taxonomy): Bacteria > Bacillota > Clostridia > Lachnospirales > Lachnospiraceae > Eubacterium_Q. The sequence goes on along the minus strand of CADAXW010000024.1, from coordinate 2,059 downwards.
TCTTCTGAACATATTCCACGGTGGAAAGATCTCCGGGGATATCTGCCACAACCGGGATGGTATGAACGAACATACCCACGCTGCGGTACAGACGGGAATCGTTTCGTCCGTGATATACCGTATTATAGACGCAGTCGTCCCTTCCCAGGAATTTGGCAAGGGCAAAACCGAAGGCGGCATTCCACAGAGCATTCATGGTCACACCGGAAGCCTTCAGCCAGTTCTCCACCTTCGTACGGTCAACGGACAGCTCATGCACATAGTCACCGGCGATGATGTTTTCCTCCTGGATATCCCGTACCGGGAGGCAGTCCATTTCCCTGCCGAACAGAAGGTCAGTAAAGTAGGTCTTATCCTGCTCATAGCGGTCGGAGTTTCGAAGCTCCTGCTCCGCGATGGCAGCATCAAATCCTGTGAAGTCTTCCGGCTCCACTTCTTCACCTGCGTAGGCACGGCTGAGATCCTCCATGAATACATTCAGGGATTCACCGTCAAAGCAGATATGGTGCACATCCAGGAAGAGGCGGAGCTTATTCGGTTCATGGACCAGGATGGCGCGGTACAGCCGCTCCTGCATCAGCTTGTACGGGCGGATCAGGGTGCCGTAGTCCGTCATCAGGGATGCTTCATCTGTTTCAGAGATTTCCGGCTCCTCGATCCGGTTTTCAGCCAGGATCGTTCCTTCGGAATCTGTGATGAGACGCATGGAAAGTCCGGGGTGGGCCTTGATGGTTGCCGCCAGAGCTTCCTTGAAGCGGACGGGATCGGTTCCCTCCGGGATGTCCATCACAGTGGAAATGTTGTATGCAGTCGACTCCGGGTGAGCCAGGCAGTCCACCAGGATACCCTGCTGCTCCCGGGACAGAGGACAGATGACTCTGGCTCCGGCCGTGGATGCAGCAGACTTGTTCTTCTGTTCTTCAGAAGCGCTCCGCTCCTCCAGATGCTTTGCCATGGCCTCCACGGTGGGATGATCCCGGAATTCCGTGGTACGGATGGACAGCTTGAAGATTCTGGAAAGCAGAACATTTAGACGCATGGAACCGATGGAGGTAAGTCCTGCGTCAAACATATTTGTATCCACACCGAAGGAGCTGTGTCCGACGATCTCTGCCAGACTGTCATAGACCTGCTTCTCGGCTTCGGTTCTGGGCATGCGGCGTTCGCCGGCTTCCCGTTTCGGAAGCGGAAGTGCTTTTTTATCTACCTTCTGATTCTGGTTCATGGGGATCTCGGGGATCTGCATGGTAACAGAAGGAACCATGTAAGGCGGCTTGCGCTCGCGGATAAAGTCATCCAGTGCAAGGGTGTCCACCGTCTTGTCCGATACCACATAGGCAGCGATATAGGGCAGGTTTGCAGCATCACGGAATACCTGAACCGTTGCATTCTTTATGCCCGGGTAGTTTCGGATCACGCTCTCGATCTCGGAAAGCTCGATACGGAAACCGCGGATCTTCACCATGCCGTCATTACGTCCCAGGAAGTCATAGGCTCCGTCGGGAAGCACGCGAACGATATCCCCCGTGCGGTAAGCCCGCTCATAGTGGGGAACCGGATCAAAGGGATTGGAGATAAAGACCTCGGCGGTCTTGTCCGGTTTATTCAGATAGCCACGGCTGACATGGGGGCCTGCGATCCAGAGCTCGCCCGGAGCCAGAGGAGGCACACGTCTTCCCAGAGCATCAACGGTATAAAGCTTTACCAGATCCACCGGATAACCGATGGGCAGGCGGTGCATCAGCTCCTTTACCTTGAAGCCGGTGGCCAGGATCGTACACTCTGTGGGGCCGTACAGGTTGTGAAGCGTAGCGGTCTTTCCGGTCATGTCCACGGGAACCAGTGCTTCACCGCCGGTGTTGATATGACGGAGACAGGGACTGGTGGAGATCTCTGCAAACTGTCTTCCGACCTGTGTGGTCATGGTGATATGGGTGATCTGATTCTCGTTTATGAACTGGTCCATGGCCTCCAGGTCCAGACGGATGGCTTCGGGAATAACGAAGACGGCCGCGCCATTCAGGATGGCGGGATACATATCCGACATAAAGGCATCAAA
>CADAXW010000023.1 GCA_902792005.1 uncultured Lachnospiraceae bacterium | reverse complement strand
GATCAACAAAGAGGAGATCTATCTGATCGACTGGGAGTACGGCGGATACGGCGATCCGGGCTTTGACATTGGATCCTATGTCTGCGGCGGACAGCACACACTGGAGGATATCGACCGGATCCTTTTCACCTACTATCGACGCAAGCCCACGGACAAGCAGAAGCGACATTTTTATGCATATATCGCCATCACAGGATTCTTCTATCTGCACTGGGTTATGCTGAAGATCAGCAAAGGCCAGAGAGTGGGGGCGCTGAAGGAGCAGTGGTATCATTTCGCGAAGAACATGTCCCTCCTGGCACTGCCAATGTACGGCGTCCAGGTGGATCAGGCGGCGTATGATGCGGCGCTGGAAGCAGCCAAAGGATTTAAGCTGGAAGACCTTGACTTCCTGAATGACGGAATTCCGGAGGAGGAATGACGGGCGCGCAGATGGCACACGCGACTGCGAGTATGAATGATTTCCGAGGAGGAAGAACTATGACATATATAATATTGGCGGCAGGGAAGGGCAGCAATCTGTATCCCCTCACCCTCAAATATGCGAAGACCAGCTTCCGGCTGGACGAGAACACCACCGTGCTTCAGCGCATGGTCCGCAGCATTCGCAAGGCGGACAAGGATGCGGAGATCGTTGTGGTGGTAGGCTATAAGGCAGACGTCATCCGGGAAGAACTGGTGGATGAGAATGTACGTTTTGTCACAAACCCCTTCTACGAGGTGACCAATTCCATTTCATCCCTTTGGTTTGCCCGGGATTATCTGGAGCGCGAAAATGTAGCGGTTGTCAACGGTGATGTGGTTTTCTCGGACGAGATCATCAACTCCTATCTGGTGGTTCCCACGGATCATCCCTATGTTCTGGTGGACAGCAGTAAAGAGGTGGCCGGTGCGTACAATGTAGTAGCCAGCGAAGATCAGGTGCTGGTAATGAGCAAGAAGCTGGAACATTTTACGGCAAGATATGCGTGCCTCACCAAGCTGGATCCGGTTTCCTCCCGCTTGCTGAAGGAAGAGATCGACAGCATGATCCATGAGAACATGTATGATCAGTATTTCGAGGACAGCCTGGTGCAGATGATCATGTTCCATGACTTCCAGCTCTTCGCCGAGGACATCGCAGGCAAGCGTTGGACCGAGGTTGATACGGTGGACGACCTGCTGACGGCGCAGGAGATACATAGAATGTAATAAGCGAAGCAGGCAGGAAGCAGGCAAGAAGCAGGCAGGAAGCAGGCAGGAAGCAGGCAAGAAGCAGGCAGGAAGCAGGCAAGAAGCAGGCGGGAAGCAGGCAAGAAGCAGGCAAGAAGCATAGAGCCTGGAGATGCGAAGTTCTGAGGCTGGGAAAATATAGAGAAAAATGATAAGTGACTAAGAGAACCACATGTAAGTGCATTCTCTTAGTCATTTTTCGTTAAAATGAGTTTTTTGAGGAACGTATGGAGTGCCGGAAACTAAGATGAGTGAAGAACTGCACGCTATCATAGTAAGAGGCAGGCGAAAAGAGAGGTGGAGAGCAAGAAAAGGCTAAGATAGGAGAAGAACTGCGCGCTATCATAGTAAGAGGCAGGCGAAAAGAGAGGTGGAGAGCAAGAAAAGGCTAAGAAAGGAGAAGAACTGCACGCTATCATAGTAGGAGGCAGGAAAAAAGAGAGCAGGAGGACCGGAAAAGGCTAAGATAATAGCAGAAAAAGGGATCCGGAGCCGATACTGGGTGGGTATTCGACTCCGGAAGATGTTAGGAAGGTGATTCTTTCTTTGATTATGCGCATGTTATGCGCGTGTTATGCGTGTGTTCTGCGCATACTATGCGCTTGCCCGTGCGCGGTCCCGAACGCCCTATGTGCTTGCCCGTGCGCGGTCCCGAACGCCCTATGCGCTTGCACGCGCGCGGCCCCGAACGCCTTATGCGCTTGCCCGTGCGTGGCTTCGTATGCCTTGGGGCCTCTGCTTACTGCGCACTCCTGCACCTTCTTCTTCGGTTGCGCCCTTCAGACGCGGCAGGAGGATCCGGTAGAATGCCACCAGGTTCAGAAGCATGGCTGCGATCCAGGCAGCGGCTTCCGCAAATGCAGTGGCGCTGAAGCCTACACTGCTCATGAAGATGGCGATGACTGAAATGCGCATGATCATTTCCAGGATGCCGGAGCACATGGGGATGAGGGGTCGTCCCAGACCCTGTACGGCACTCCGGAATACGAAGAGCAGGTCAACGAAGATCAGCATGCCGCCTGCGATGGGGAAGTACTGCTCCGCCAGCGCGATCTGCTCGGAGCCTTCCAGCATGAAGGTGGCAAGGGAGTGTGAGAAGAATACCATCACAGATCCCAGCACCACGTAGGCGATGAGAGCGATGCTGACGCAGATCCGGAGACCTTCGCGGATACGCTCATAATTCCGTGCGCCATAGTTCTGGCTCGTAAATGCGCTCATTGCGTTTCCGGCGGTGCATGCCGGGTTCATAAACAGGTTGATATACTTGCCGCATACGGAGTAAGCGCCGGTGTAGGCTACGCCGTAGGCATTGACGAAGGACTGAACCACCATGCAGCCGATGGCAGTGATGGAGTTCATGAAGGCCATGGGAAGACCGTTCTTCAGCAGGTTTACATAAAGTTTTGGCTCGTTCTTGAAATCACTCTTCTTCAGACGAATGAACTCGATCCTTCTCAGCTGACGGATGCAGATGATGGAGGATGCTACCTGTGCGATCAGGGTTGCAATGGCTGCACCTTCAACTCCGGTGTGGAGCACGAAGATGAACAGGGAGTCCAGTGCCAGGTTCAGAAGAGAGGAAGCAATGATCGCCTTCAGCGGAGTCTTGCTGTCTCCGAGAGAACGGAGCATGCAGGATGTTACGTTATAAAGGATGGAGGTTGCCACACCGCCGAACAGGATGTATCCGTACAGCAGGCTGTCTCCCATGATCACTTCATCGGTCTGCAGAAGCCTGAGGGCTGTGGGAAGCAGGGTCAGGCTGGCAACCGTCAGGATCACGGTGATGCCGGCAGCAAGCTTGATGGTACCGGCGATATTGCGGCGGAGCATTTCCATGTTCTTTGCTCCGAAGCTCTGTGCGATGAGGATCCCGAAGCCGTTGGAAAGGCCCAGGGAAAAGCCGATGACCATAAAGAAGATGGAGCCCATATTTCCGACGGCTGCAAGTGCGTTGTCGCCGAGGCCCTTTCCTACGATCATGGTATCCACAAAGTTGTACAGCTGCTGAAGCATGCTGGTCATAAGAAGCGGCCAGAAGAAGCCTAAGATCTGCTTTCTGGCATTGCCCCGGGTGAAGTCGGATACGTTATTATTTTTCTTGATCTCTTTTACAGATTCTACTTTTTTCATAGCATTTTCTCCGATGTAAAACTCTGTAACCTTCACATTTTTACGATTTTCTATGCCCTCTGTGATTGTGATTAAAACACTTTCGGCGGAACATTTTTATCAAAAGTTTAATCTGTTTTATAATTTTGTGGCATTATCTTTTAGAAGGTGGTAGAATGTTTCTGTCCCTTACAGTGTCAGTCGAAAGGACCGGCCTATGAATACAAGAGAGGAACTCAATTACAGGTTATACGTCCAGCGGGATGAGGAGTTTGTGCGGACCGATGTGCGGAAGGAGTTCTCCCGATATGAGGACATCGTGAACGGCAGCGTGGAGAAGGTGAAGGAGAATTACGCCATGGCTCGGAAGGACTTCTTCGCCGGGAAGGGCGTGCTTTCGCCCAATCCGCTGCGGAACTCCATCTACCATCTGGTGGTGGCCATGGGCGTCATCGCGCGCATGTGCGTGGATGCCGGCATGCCACATTCGGAGGCGTACACCATCAGCGACATTTACATCCAGCGGGCGGACGCTTCGAAGAAGGTGGACGAGGTGCTGGACCTCCTGGGTGCGGCGCAGCTGGACTTCGCCACCCGCATGCGGGAGATGAAGAAGGGCGCGCGGGGCTATTCCCTGCACATCCGCCATGCCATTGATTATATCTATGATCATTTGCATCAGCCCCTGAAAATGGAGCAGCTGGCCGAGGTGGAGGGCCTGCATCCCAGCTATTTCTCCAAGCTGTTTGCTGCTGAGGTCGGCACCACCGTTAAGGCGTATATCATAAATGTAAAGATCACCACGGCGCAGAATATGCTGCGGCAGTCGGAGCACACGATCTCGGACATCGCGTATTCGCTGGGGTTCTCGTCCCAGAGCGCCTTCACCGCTACATTTAAAAATGTGACGGGCGAGACGCCGGCGGCCTTCCGCAACAAGAAGGACTATGTGCGGGTGGGGTGAAGCAATATGATGTGGCGCGGCGATGCAAGGATATGTGGCGCGGCGATGCAAGGATATGTGGCGCGGCTGTGCGAGGATATGTGGCGCGGCTGTGCTATGGCATGTTGCATGACGGCGCAAGGATATGTAACAAGAAAGGTTACGTGAGCGTATGGAGCAAAAGGAATACAAGAAGGTAAGCGTTGAGGGGCTGCCCCTCATCGGTGCCGGCGCAAATGGTGCGGTGTACCGCCTGAACCAGGAGCAGATCATCAAGGTCTACAATCCCCTGACGAATCCCATGGGGAAGATCCTTCAGGAAAAGAAGACCGCGAAGGAGGCGTTCACGCATGGGATCCCCACTGCCATTTCCTTTGATATGGTGCAGGTGGATGAAAAGTATGGGATCATTTATGAGATGATCGATGCGAAGACGCTGGGGACCACCATGTCGGAGAACCCGGAGCAGCTGGATGCTTTGGCCGTTCGGATGGCGCAGCTCCTGAAGAAGCTGCATTCCACGGAGTTTGAGCCCGGAGTTCTGCCGGATGCCCGCGACTCCCTGATGATCTGGGTGAAGGTGGCAGAGCGAAGCGGTGTCTATGATGATGACCTGATCGATAAAATGCGGGACGTGGTCCGGGGAATACCGGACGGCAATACATTTGTCCATGGAGATTTTCATCCCGGAAATATCATGGTTTCCCGGGACGAGCTGCTGCTCATCGACATGGGTGAGTCGGGCGTGGGCAGTCCGCTGGCGGACCTGATGTGCACCTTCCAGTTCATGATGATGATGACCCGGCATGAGGGCAGCGCCATGAGGTACATGAGTATTTCGAACGAGCAGTCGCGGCATGTGTGGAATGTGTTCATCCGGGAGTACCTGGGAGACGACGATCCCGGGCGGATCGCGGCGCTGGAGCAGAAGCTCACGTTCCTGGGACTGATCCGGACGCTGGCAGGTCTGACCTTCTCGAAGATCGTAGATGGGCCGGAGAGAGAAGGGTATATAAAGCAGGTGGCGGAACATTTTCTTATTGGATATGAGAAGATGAAAGAGCATGGGGGCCTGTAAAGAGACATTCTAATAAGAAAAGGAAAGAGAATAATGAAAACCAAGACTAAGTTTATTTTTTCGATACTGTCGTTTGTTCTTTTCGCAGTACTGATCGTACTGGTGAAGAAGGTGGATGTGGCGGACATTGGGCCGGAGGGAACCTCCATCGGGCTGTCCGGGATGAATAAAGGATTCCACGACATGACCGGGTACAGCAATACGCTGTTTAAGCTGACCGAGTATCTGGGCTATGCGGCGCTGGTCATCGTCGGCGTGTTCGGCATCCTGGGCCTGGTGCAGCTGATCCAGAGAAAGAGCCTGCTCAAGGTGGATTGGGCTATCCTGCTGCTGGGTGGCCTTTACCTTGTTGTGTTCGGGCTTTACTTTTTCTTTGATAAAGTGGCCATCAACTACCGGCCCATGATCATGGAAGGGGATCTGCATGTGGAGTCCTCCTTCCCGTCCTCCCATACCGTGCTTGCGTGCGTGGTGCTGGGGAGCGCGATTATCATGGTGAAGGATTACATCCACAAGGACGAGATTCGGATGATCCTGGAATTCCTTATGGTGGCAATGATGGTGATGCTGGCTGTGGGACGGCTGCTGTCAGGGGTGCACTGGCTGACCGATATCATCGGCGGCATGCTGCTGAGCTGCGGTTTGTTGTTCCTGTTTGCCGGGCTGAAGGATAAAGTGAAGGTGGAAGAGTGACGGTGGCGTGACAACGGGGACAGTCCCCATTGTCACGTTTTCGCGGGAAAACGTGACAAGCGGGACTGTCCCCGTTGTCACGCGCCCCTGTCCCCGTTGTCACGCGTGGCCGCCGTTGTCACGCGTGGCCGCCAATGTCACGCAGGAGTTTATGATGGAGATCTATATTTTAAGGCATGGGACAACTGAATGGAACAGTGAGCACAGGATCCAGGGGAATACGGATATTGCGCTGGATCAGCTGGGGCTGGAAATGGCGCGGCAGACCGGGTTGGCCTTTCGGGAGAAGGGGATCACTTTTGACCGGGTGTACGCCAGTCCGCTGAAGCGGGCGTTTGAGACGGCCCGGCTGGTGGCGGGTGATGATGCGGAGATAGTTACGGATGACCGGCTGCGGGAGCTTTGCTTCGGGACCCAGGAGGGGCGCTTTGTGGAGGAAATGGAACGGAATGCGGATGTTCCTTTCCGCTTCTTTAAGAAGAAGCCTTCTGAGTATGACCGGCTGGCCAAGATGGATCCTTCCATGGAGAGCCTGACCGAGCTGTGTGAACGAACCGCTGATTTTCTGACGGAGGTGGTGGAGACCCTGCCGAAGGATGTGGAGACGCTGCCGGAGGATGTGGAGACGCTGCCGGAGGATGTGGAGACACTGCCGGAGAAGGTGGAGCGGATTCTGATCGCGGCCCATGGTGTGTGCAACAAGGGTCTGCTCATGCATATCCGCGGAGAGAAGGATATGGACCGGTTCTGGGGACCGGGACTGCAGGCAAACTGCGGGGTGAGCCGCGTCACATTTGACTGTGAAACACGGGAATATACGGTGGAAGCCGAAAGTGAGATCTATTACGACGAGAAGCTGCTGGAGCAGATTTCCAGTCTTTTGTAGATTGTTCGGAGACTCTGTGCAGACTCTTAGCAGATTGTTTGCAGAATGATGGAAGGAATCAGCCGAATCGGCGCATTTTCTTCTTGTAAAATGTCCCCGAAAAATGGTATTCTAGTAAGTGGACATGTTTCTAAAAATCATAATATAAAAAGAGGGAGGAACATATGATTTATTCAACAGAAGTAAAAAATATGTGCCCCGTAACTCAGGGTGTGCACCATGGCGCAGCACCGATCCCTGAGGAAGCGAAGTGGGTACAGGCAAAGAAGGTCGAGGACATCTCCGGTTATACTCATGGTATTGGCTGGTGTGCTCCGCAGCAGGGTTGCTGCAAGCTGTCTCTGAACGTTAAGGATGGTATCATCCAGGAAGCACTCGTTGAGACTATCGGATGCTCCGGTATGACACATTCCGCAGCTATGGCTGCTGAGATCCTTCCGGGACTTACCGTTCTTGAGGCTCTCAATACTGACCTTGTTTGTGATGCCATCAACACAGCTATGAGAGAGCTGTTCCTTCAGATCGTTTATGGTAGAACCCAGAGCGCATTTTCTGAGGATGGTCTGCAGATCGGTGCAGGTCTCGAAGACCTTGGTAAGGGCGCACGTTCCATGGTTGGTACCACATATGGTACTCTGGACAAGGGACCCCGTTATCTGGAGCTGACAGACGGTTACATCACACACGTTGCTCTTGATGAGAACGATGAGATCATCGGTTACAAGTACATCAATTTCGGCAAAATGATGGACTTCATCAAGGCAGGCGATGACCCGAAGACCGCAGTCGAGAAGGCATCCGGACAGTATGGCCGCGTTGCTGACGCAGTAAGACTGATCGATCCCAGAAAAGAGTAAGAAAGCGAGGAGAAGAAATATGGCATTATTTGAATCTTATGAGAGAAGAGAGCCCCAGATCCTTGCCGCACTTAAGGAGTATGGGATTTCCTCTATTGAGGAGTGTAAAGAGATCACAGACGCAGCAGGCATCGATGTTTATCATCTGATCGAGAACATCCAGCCGATCTGCTTCGAGAATGCAAAATGGGCTTACACCGTTGGCGCTGCCATCGCTATCAAGAAGGGTTGCCGCAAGGCAGCTGATGCAGCAGCAGCTATCGGAATCGGCCTTCAGGCATTCTGCATCCCCGGTTCCGTTGCTGACCGCCGTAAGGTAGGTCTTGGACATGGTAACCTGGGCAAGATGCTTCTGGAAGAGGACACCGAGTGCTTCGCATTCCTGGCTGGTCACGAGTCATTCGCAGCAGCTGAGGGTGCTATCGGTATCGCTGAGAAGGCAAACAAGGTTCGTCAGAAACCGCTTCGCGTTATCCTGAACGGTCTTGGAAAGGACGCAGCTCAGATCATTTCCAGAATTAACGGTTTCACATATGTTGAGACAAAGTACAACTACTTCACCGGCGAGGTTGAGGAAGTTTTCCGGAAATGTTACAGCAAGGACGCTGATTCTCCGCGTGCTAAGGTTAACTGCTACGGCGCAAACGATGTTCAGGAAGGTGTTGCCATCATGTGGAAGGAGAACGTTGACGTTTCCATCACAGGTAACTCCACAAACCCGACACGTTTCCAGCATCCGGTTGCAGGTACCTACAAGAAGGAGCGCGTAGAGGCTGGTAAGAAGTACTTCTCCGTAGCTTCCGGTGGTGGTACAGGACGTACACTTCACCCGGATAACATGGCAGCTGGTCCGGCTTCCTACGGTATGACAGATACCATGGGCCGTATGCACAGCGATGCTCAGTTCGCAGGTTCTTCCTCCGTTCCGGCTCACGTTGAGATGATGGGTCTGATCGGTGCAGGTAACAACCCGATGGTTGGTATGACAGTATCTACTGCCGTATCCATCGAGGAAGCTGCAAAGGCAGGAAAGTTCTAAGCGGAACTAAATATGAAATAATAATGAGGCACCGAGTCTGTAGTGATATGGATTCGGTGTCTTTTTTGCCGAAAATGTGGTAGAATAAATCCGTTACCTGCGGCTCAGAACAGAGAGAGAACAGAGAGAGAAAGGAGAAGATCCAATCATCAGACGAGCATTGGATCATACGGAACAGGAATGAAAATAGGAATCATTATCGCAATAGAGTCAGAGTTAAAGGCATTTATTGAGAGCGGTGCTGAGATTGAAGAAGAGCAGCTCTGCGGAAAAACCATTTACCGGACCAACATGTCCGGCCATGAGGTTTATGCGACCATGTCCGGTTACGGACTGATCGACGCGGCAGCGGCAACCCAGATTCTGATCCTCCATACGGGAGTTGAGATCGTCCTGAACTTCGGCGTGGTGGGTGCCCTTGTTCCCGGATTAAAGGTGAAGGACCTCTTCCTGGTAGAGAAGGCATGTCCCTATGGTTATGATGTATCACCCATCGATCCGGTGAAGAAGCATCAGTACGCGGAGTACCCGGATGAGTACATTCCGTTGGACGAAGGACTTCGCAAGGCTGCACTGGCTGAGATGCCAGAGCTTCGTGAGGTTGTTATAGCCAGCGGAGACCGGTTCATCGAGGAACGTTCGGATAAAGAAAAACTGGCTGCTCTCGGTTGCCAGATCTGCGATATGGAGATCGCAGCCATCGCAAGAATCTGCCTCCACAACAAGGTGCGGTGTCTCTCTGTAAAGTGCATCAGCGATACATTTGAAGGAGACGGCGGAGACTACTGGGCAAATGTAGTCCGCAGCGCCGAGGTGGCATTCGCCATGCTGCGTAGCCTGATCCAACACCTGTAAGTGTGACAACGGGGACAGTCCCCATTGTCACGCAACATGAGCCATGCCGGCTCTCCGGCCACTTCGTGGCCGTCGATGTCGCGGCGTTCGCCGTATACAATCGCCTCGTCATTGCCTTGCATGCAAGCAAGCTTGCGCAAAGCAATGACGAGGCGATTGTGCATGGCTCATTTTTACGCGCAAAAACGTGACAATGGGGACTGTCCCCTTTGTCACGCTGGGGCCACACTGCCAGGCCACCGCTGTATCACGCCTACATGAGGTCCTTCAGTGTTTTGCTATAGAAGAAGTCGTGGACCATCTGGTCAAATTCCTTCCACATGGGCAGGGTCTGGCAGGTTTCTTTTCTTGGGCATTCGTAGTCCGGGTCCTCCAGGCAGGCGACTGAGGAGAGGGTTCCCTCCATCAGCTCCAGGATCTGTCCTACCTTATATTGCTCCGGCTTCTTGGACAGCTTGTAGCCGCCGCCTTTTCCGCTGGCGCCGGCAAGAAGACCGTTACTCACCAGTGTCTTCACGATGATCTCCAGATACTTCTTGGATATACCCTGCCGTTCGGCGATATCCTTTAAGGGAATGTAGCTGTCACTGTGCTGCTCTGCCAGGTCAAGCATGACCCGAAGTGCATAACGTCCTTTGGTTGAAATCATTTTCGGTATCCCCCTTTTCTCCTTGTTTTTACCTACTTTACCATAGGGTGAATGGGTAATTCAAGAAAAAAATATAAAAAACCTATTGACACAGTAGGCAAATGGGTGTAGAATGACGAACTGTAAACAAGAACAAGTGCTCGCGTCACAGGACAGGGGGCACGGAAAGGAAAGAAGAGCGATGAAGAACAGAGTCTATACAACATGTATGTGTATGATGATGTGTGGTTGCATACTGCAGGAATCCCGATATGATCGAGACAGTGGTGATGCGGCGCTTCGTCGTGCCTGAAACCTTCTGAAGTTTTGTCTCGGCATATGTCCCGGGGTTCTTGATCATAAAGAACTCCGGTTTTTTTATGCCAAAATGTGCCGACGCGAAAAACTGACACGAAGGATTCCACAAATGTAAGAAAGGTAAGAAAGGAGAAAGCAAAGCATGAGTCATATAAGATATTCGATGCGAATGCCGCTGGGGCGGCGATGTTGTAACCGAGAGAAATCAAGAAAAAGACACAGGCGAAAGCCCTGAACCCCAATATAGAAAGGAAATCATCATGAGAAAGTTTTTTAAGAATACAGAAGATAAGGAAACAAGTAAGAAGAAAAAGAAGCGTTTATTTAAGAAGCTGTTTGGCTTCGGTCTGGCAGCGGTGACATCCCTCAGCCTGCTGACCGCATGCGGTGCAGAAAACGGATCCACAGCCTCCGCCCATGAAACGGAGAGCAAGGGCGAGTCAAAGGCCATCTACCGTACGCTGGATGAGATCAAGGAGTCCGGTACAGTAAATATCGGAGTATTCTCCGACAAGTCACCCTTCGGATATGTGGATGAGAACGGAACCTATCAGGGCTACGACGTATACCTGGCAGAGCGCCTGGGCAAGGATCTTGGAGTGAAGATCAATTACGTATCCACAGAGGCAGCCAGCCGCATCGAGTACCTGAAGACCGGTAAGGTCGACATCGTTCTGGCAAACTTCACAGTTACACCGGAGCGTGCGGAAGAGGTTGACTTCGCACTTCCCTACATGAATGTAGCGCTGGGCGTTGTTTCCCACGACGATCACGTCATCAAGGATCTGTCCGAGGTAAAGGCAGATGAGCAGATCATCGTCATTTCCGGAACCACAGCAGAGACCTATCTGGAGAAGAACAACTCCGACATCAAGCTGCAGAAGTTCGACACCTACGCAGCAGCCAAGAGTGCCTTTGAGAACGGAACCGGAGTTGCATGGGCAAATGACAACACCGAGGTCATCGCATTTGCAAAGGAGAACAAGGGCTACACCGTAGGCATTGACTCCCTGGGCAGCGCTGACACCATTGCACCTGCAGTATCCAAGGGAAATGAAACGCTTCTGAACTGGATCAATGATGAGATCAAGACACTGGGTGGTGAGAAGTTCTTCCACGCAGATTATGAAGCAACACTGATCGACACTTATGGTAAGGAATTTGAGGATACCCTGGTGATCGAGGGCGGCGTAGTACCCGGAGCAAAGGAAGAGACTGCAACAGAAGCAAAACCTGCAGACAGCACCGAGGCAGCACCCGCAGCTGAGTCCAAGGGTACCATCACAGTAGCAGCATCCCCCACACCCCACGCTGAGATCCTTGCAAAGGCAAAGGAGCTTCTGGCAGCACAGGGCTGGGAGCTGAAGGTAACTGAGTTTGAAGATTATGTACAGCCGAACCTGGTGGTAGAGAGCGGCGAGATCGATGCAAATTATTTCCAGCACGTACCGTATCTGGATGATTTCAATAAGGAAAATGGAACGAACATTGTAAATGCCGGCGGTATCCACTACGAACCCTTCGGTATCTACCCGGGAACCAAGTCCTCTCTGGACGAGCTTGCAGATGGCGATACCATTGCAGTACCGAATGATACTACAAATGAAGCCAGAGCCCTCCTGTTACTGCAGGCCAACGGAGTGATCACACTGAAGGAAGGCGCAGGCCTTACAGCAACCGTTCTGGACATCCAGGACAATCCGAAGAATATCAAGATCCAGGAGCTGGAGGCTGCGCAGGTATCCCGCGTAAGAGGCGAGGTTGCGCTGGTTGTACTGAACGGCAACTACGCACTTGAGGCAGGCCTGTCTGTTGGAAAGGATGCCATCGCATTTGAGAAGTCCGATTCCGAAGCAGCAAAGACCTACGTAAATATCATCGGTGTAAAGGCCGGAAATGAGAACAGCGACAAGATCCAGGCACTCGTAAATGTACTGAAGTCCGAGGAGATCAGCAAGTTCATCAACGATACCTATGACGGAGCGGTTATTCCGTTCAACTAGAAAGAGGAAACAGTATGGCAGTCATTGAACTGGAACAGGTAAATAAAACATACTCCGGCAAGAACGGCTCGGTTCACGCCTTAAAGGAGGTCAGCTTATCCGTAGAGGAAGGCGAGATCTTCGGCGTGATCGGCCTCTCCGGAGCCGGGAAGAGCACACTGGTTCGTTGTATCAATCTGCTGGAGCGACCGGAAACCGGAACCATCCGGGTGGAGGGGAAGGAGATATCCGCCCTTTCCGAAAAGGAGCTTCGACAGGAACGGCAGAACATTGCAATGATCTTCCAGCAGTTCAATCTGCTCATGCAAAGAACCGTGCTGGACAACGTTTGCTTCCCATTGGAGATCGCAGGCCTTCGCAAGAAGGAAGCAAGGAAGCAGGCAATAGAGTATCTTCGGACAGTGGGACTGGAAGAGAAGGCCAAGGCCTATCCGGTCCAGCTCTCCGGAGGCCAGCAGCAACGGGTCGCGATCGCGCGCGCACTTGCCTCTCATCCGCGGATCATTCTCTGCGATGAAGCAACCAGCGCGCTGGATCCGCAGACCACCCGGAATATCCTGGAGCTGCTCCGGAAGGTAAACCGGGAATACCATATATCCATCGTGATCATTACCCATGAAATGCGCGTGATCACGGAGATCTGTGACCGGGTCGCAGTCCTGCACCACGGAAGAGTGGCGGAGACAGGACCGGTCCAGGAAGTATTCCGTAATCCGAAGTCCAAGGCCGCAAGGCAGCTGCTTCTCCTCAGAGAGACAGAGCAGCTGGAGGAGGAACTTACGGAAGATGAAGAAGAAAGTAACCCTGCCCCAGGGCAGGATACAGGTGAGAGACCCACAGAAGAGGAAAGGGATTTCAGAATGATCCGGGGAGGTGCACATGCAGTTAGCTGATATATGGCCCATGCTGTTAGAGGGAACACTGGACACCCTCCGCATGGTGCTGATCTCGACAGCCCTGGGATACCTCATCGGACTTCCGCTGGGTGTCCTGCTCACCATAACAAATAAAGATGGAATCAGTCCACATCCGGTATTTTACCGAGTGCTGGATCTGATCATAAATGTGACGAGAAGCGTTCCTTTCCTGATCCTTCTCATTCTCATCCAGCCCCTGACGAAGCTGGTAGTCGGCAAGAGCTACGGAACGACGGCGACTATCGTTCCCCTGACCATTGCAGCTGCCCCGCTGATCGCACGGATGGTGGAGAATTCTCTGAAGGAGGTGGACCGTGGAGTGATCGAGGCGGCAGTCAGCCTCGGAGCCAGCCGGATCACCATCATTCGAAAGGTACTGATCACAGAAGCCAGAACGTCCCTCCTTGTAGGTATAACGATTGCGCTGGGAACGATCCTTGGCTACTCCGCCATGGCGGGAGTGATCGGAGGCGGCGGACTGGGAGACATCGCCATAAGGTATGGTTATTACCGTTACGAAACGGAGGTTATGATCATCACAGTAGTGGTACTGGTTCTCCTGATGCAGATCCTCCAATGGCTTGGAATGCTTCTCTCCAGAAAGGTTGACAGGCGGAGAGTATGAATCTGGAAGTGATGGGGGACTATCTTCCCCTGTTTGAAAAGGCCCTGTGGCTGACCCTCTGGATCGGATGGCTGGGCATTCTGCTGGCCTTCCTGATCGGGTTTGTAACCGCGATGGTACGACATTTTCGGATACCGGTGCTGCGGCAGCTGGCAGGTGCCTATATCGAGCTGTTCCGCAACACACCGCTCCTGGTGCAGCTGTTCTTCCTGTATTTCGCATTCCCGAAGCTGGGGATCCAGCTCAGCGCGGAGCTTTGCGGGATCCTGGGACTTGGGCTGCTGGGCGGCGCCTACATGGCAGAGGTGTTTCGGAGCGGACTGGAAACGGTGGAGAAAACCCAGGTGGAAAGCGCACTCTCGCTGGGAATGACCCGGTGGCAGGCATTGCGGCTGGTGGTGCTTCCCCAGGCAGTTTCCGTCAGCATTCCGGGCTTCACCGCAAATGTGATCTTTCTCCTGAAGGAAACCAGCGTTTTTTCAGCCATCAGCCTGATGGATCTGATGTTCACAGCGAAGGACCTGATCGGTCTCTACTACAAGACGGAGGAGTGCCTGCTCCTTCTGGTGATCTTTTATCTGATCATCCTACTGCCGGTCTCCTTCCTGGGAAAATATCTGGAAGGGAGGATACGCCGTGCAGGATTTGGGGATTGACGTTTTATTTAAAGGAACCAACGGGCTCCGGCTTCTGGAGGGACTCTGGGTATCCCTCCGGATCAGCCTTATCTCCGTGGTGATCAGCCTCACGGTGGGAACCCTGGTTGGCATTGTGATGACGAAGAAGCATCCGGTGATCCGCTTCCTGACCACACTCTATCTGGAGGTGGTAAGGTTCATGCCGCAGATGGTGCTTCTCTTTATCGTTTTCTTTGGAAGTACACGGGTGCTGGGCTGGGATCTGGATGCCGAGGTTTCGGCGGTGATCGTCTTCAGCTTCTGGGGCATCGCGGAAATGTCGGATCTGACGAGAGGTGCCCTGATCAGCATACCGAAGCATCAATATGAAAGCGCAGAGGCTCTGGGCTTCTCCGGAAAGCAGGTGTATCTCCTGATCGTGATACCCCAGACGCTGCGGCGGCTGATCCCGCTGTCCATCAACCTGATCACCCGCATGATCAAAACCACCAGCCTTGTGATGATGATCGGAGTGGTTGAGGTTCTGAAGGTAGGACAGCAGATCATAGAAGCAAACCGTACAGCATCGCCGAATGCGGCCTTTGGCGTCTACGCCGCCGTATTCCTGTTATATTTCCTGGCCTGCTGGCCCATCAGCCTTCTGGCGAAGCGGCTGGAGCGGAAGTGGGCGGTGGTGGCGGATGCGTGAGCCGAGTGGAGATGGCGGAAGGCAGCTGTGCATAAGGATTGAAAAAAGGATGGAGAATTATGAGTGTCGGAAATGAGATCCTCCGGGTGGACCGGTTGACAAAAGCATATGAGAAAAATGTGGTCCTGCGGGACATTTCCCTTTCTGTGAAGGAGGGAGAGGTGGTTGTGATCCTCGGACCCTCCGGCTGCGGGAAGAGCACCCTGCTCCGATGCATGAACGGCCTGGAGAAGATCCAGGAGGGATCGGTAACCTACAGGGGGAGTCTCGTGAATGGAAGCCTGGAAGGAGAGACCGTATCTGCCCGGGAGCTTTCGGAGATCCGTCAGAAGGTGGGCATGGTTTTCCAGAGCTATGAGCTCTTTCCTCATAAGACCATCCTGCAAAATGTGATGCTGGCCCCCATCAAGGTTCAGCATCGGGAAAAGAAGGAGGTTCGGGAGGAGGCACTTTCACTTCTGGCCCGGGTGGGACTGGAGGATAAGGCAAATGCCTATCCGAGACAGCTCTCCGGCGGACAGCGGCAGCGGGTGGCCATCGTCCGTGCACTGGCCATGCATCCCGAGGTTCTCCTCTTTGATGAGGTCACAGCAGCATTGGATCCGGAAATGATCCGCGAGGTGCTGGAGGTACTGCTCCGGCTGGCAGAGCAGGGACGGACCATGGTGATCGTAACCCATGAGATCGCATTTGCGAAAGCAGTGGCGGACCGGGTGATCTTCCTGGATCAGGGCGGCATCGTAGAAGAGGAACGGGGAAGCAGCTTTTTCCGGAAGCCGAAGACGGAGCGGGCAAGAAGATTCCTTGAGTCGTTCTCCTATGAGGTGGTTACAAAAGGCAAAAAAATCAGCTGACGAAAGAGAAGGTTGAAATTATGAATGATAAGGAAGTGATCACGAATTTCATACGAGACGGAGAGACCGACCAACAAAGGATCGGACTGGAACTGGAACATTTTGTGCTGAATGAAATGGAAGAGAGCATCGAGTTTGAGGTGCTGTCGGAGCTGATCCGTACCACGGGAGAGAAGCTGGGAGCAAGGCTGATCTCTGCAGAGGGGAAGGTTGTGGGCTATGATACCGGGGAATACACGGTGAGCGTGGAACCCTCCTGTCAGTTTGAGATTAGCATCGCGCCATTTTCCTCGATTAAGAAGATTGAAGAGGTTTACGGAGAGTTTCGGAAGGTATGGGATTCCGTGCTCCGGAGCATTGGGTTTTCCCTGGTGACCGGAGGACTGAACCCGGCGGTGGAAGCGGGACGGATCCATCCCATGGATCTGGCGCTGATCCCGAAGAATCGGTATTACTTTATGGACCGGTACTTCCGGGAAACGGGGAAGTACGGAAGGCATATGATGCGTGCCTCCGCATCCACACAGATCTCCCTGGACTATGCATCGGAGGAGGACATGGTGCGGAAGCTTCGGCTGCTCACCATTCTGTCTCCGGTCCTGATGCAGATGATGGAGAACAAATTCTATTCGGACAGCCGGCTTGCAGAGAGGAAGGGAAAGCATCTTCTCCGGACACAGGTCTGGGAGGATCTGGATCCGGACCGCACCGGGTTCTTCCCCGGAGCCTTCAATGGAAGGTTCGGGTATGAAGCCTATGCGGACCTTCTGCTCAGCCGGCCGCTGGTGGTTCTTACGGATCAGGGCGTCACAACCTATGCGGGAGAGAAGAAGCTCGGCGACATTTTATCACTGTCTGAGTTGGCAGAGGAACCGGAGCGGCAGAAAGCGCTGGTGGAACATTTGCTGTCCATGTTCTTCCATCATATCCGGCTGAAGCGTTATCTGGAGGTGCGGGTGGCGGACAGCGTTCCCATCCCGAAGGCGCTGGGTTATGCGGCGCTGCTGAAGGGAATTTTCTACAGCGAGAAGAATCTGGACCGGCTGGAGAAGCTGCTGTCCGGGCACCTGATCGATGTGGAGGAGGCGGTATTCCGCACGGAGATCCAGGGCGAAAATGCGGTGATCTACGCGGGAAAGAGAGTTCACGCGTGGGCGAAGGATCTGATCCGCCTTGCGGAGAAGGCTCTCCCGGAGGAGGAAAAGAAATGGCTCTCGGAATTCGGAACTGAGAGTGAAGGCAAAAAAAGAACGGCAGGATGAAAGGAGGTGCGGCATGTGTGAGCTGTTTGCAGTCAGCGCGAAGGAGCAGGTTCGGGTAACGGAGCTGCTGAGAGAATTCTTCGCGCATAGCAAGGAACATTCCAATGGCTGGGGCATCGCGGTATTCGAGCATGGGACCCAGAATGTGGAGCGGGAGCCGGTGCGCGCCGGGAGCAGCCAGTATCTGAAGAACCGTCTGTCGGCGGGCTTTCTGGTCACTACCATGATGGCGCACATCCGGAAGGCGACCATCGGAACGGTGGATTACAAAAATACCCATCCCTTTGTGAAGCGGGATGTGTCCGGCCGGTCGTGGACGCTGATGCACAACGGGACGATCTTTGAACCCGGAGTGCTGAACCCTTACGTGCACAGGCAGGAGGGCAGCACCGACAGTGAGCGGGTCCTGCTCTATCTGGTGGACCGGATCAACGAGAACCTGGAGGATGAACTGAATTCCTTTGATGTGAACGAGCGTTTTCAGGTGGCAGAGGATGTGATCCGGCAGCTGGCCCCGGGGAACAAGCTGAATCTCGTGTTCAGTGACGGAGAGTATCTCTATGTTCACAAAAATGCGCCGGGTACCCTTTACATCCGGGAGGGGGGCAGCGGAACCTTCTTTTCCACCCGTCCCCTGGGAAGAGGAGACTGGAACGAGGTCCCGCAGAATCAGCTGCTGATCTATAAGGACGGCTTCCGGATCTATACCGGTGAAAAGCACACGGGAACCTATGTGGAAAATGAAGAGCAGATCCGGATGCTGTATCTGGAGTATGCCGGACTGTAAGACGAAGCTGTGATCTGAACTGAATGATGGAGTAATGATCCGAAACTGTAAGAAGGAGTTTTATATGATACAGGAAGAGGAACTCAGGGAGGCGATTTATCGGAAGTATATCCGGCCGACGGAACGAAAGGCTGCACCTGTGATGGGTGTGGAGCTGGAATATCCCATTGTGAATCTGAACAACATCGGTCTGTCCGAGGTGACGGAGCCGGTGGACTTTCAGGTGGTGCACCGCCTGGCGGAAAGCTTTGTGGTTCGCTTTGGTTTCACAGAGGTGAGCCGGGATGAGGACGATGAGATCTATCTTGCAGAGGATAAAAAGACAGGGGATACCATTTCCTTTGACTGCAGCTTCAATACACTGGAGCTGTCTTTTGGCGTGGAAGAAAACATCCACATTTTGAAGGAACGGTTTGACCGCTATTATTTCTTCATCGAGGATTTCCTTCTGGCAGAGAAGCACACCCTGACGGGTATGGGTATCAATCCCGGATATCTGGTGAACCGGCAGGAACCCGTCCATAACGGCAGGTACCGGATGCTGCTGCATCATCTGGAATCCTATGTGAAATATGGGAATCAGATACATTTTCATGACTATCCCCATTTCGGCCTTTTCTCCTGTGCATCCCAGGTGCAGGTGGATGCGGAGAAGGGAAATGTGGTGGAAATGCTCAATACCTTCAACCGGCTGGAGCCGCTGAAGGCGCTGCTTTTTGCGAACTCCGTTTTTACCGCGGATCCGGCGCACCGGTTCCTGGCCAGCCGCGATTATCTGTGGAAGCACAGCCTTCATGGGCTGAATCCGCACAATGTGGACGAGTACGATAAGCGGCTGCACAGTGTGGAAGAAATCGTGCGGTACATTTCTTCGGAAAGCCTTTATTGTCTGGAACGGGAGGGAAAGTATATCAACTTCCCGCCCATCAGGCTGGAGGATTATTTTAAGGAAAAGGTGGTGCGGGGCGAGTATTTCGATCCGGAAATGGGTCGTTACCGTTATGCGTCCTTCGAACCGGGGCTGGAGGATCTGGCCTTCCTCAGGTCTTTCAAGTTCAACGATCTTACCTTCCGGGGTACCGTGGAGTTCCGGTCGGTCTGCGAGCAGCCGGTACCGGATGTACTGACGGTAGCGGCGTTTCATGCAGGCCTTGTTGCAAAGCTGCCTGAGCTGACAAAGCTTCTTAACCAGAATGTGGGACTCTATCAGCAGGGCTACAGTGTAGGTGAACTTCGGGAGATCTTTGTCCGGCAGGATCATACTGCCCGGTTTGATGATGCAGCCTATCAGCTTCTGGAGCAGGTACTACGTCTGGCAGAGGACGGCCTTGCCGAGAGAGGGCATGCGGAAGAAGCATTCCTGCAGCCACTGTTTGAAAGAGTGGAACAGCGGACTAACCCTGCCCTTCGCCTGTTGGAGCGGGAGAAGGCGGGCCGTGCGATCCGAGAGGTGATCCTCGAATATGCGGGGGCGTAAGACGGAATAATAAAAGGAAAAATAAAAGGAAAAATAAAATATTATAAAAACCTATTGACATAGTAGGTAAAAGGTGTTATTATTACGTTGTCCTTGAGAAAGAGAAACAAAAATGCGGGAAGCATAGAAAACGAACTCAGGGATGAAGAGGAATGAAAAAAGAAGGAAAGGAGGCGGAAACAATGTTCAGAACAGAGAAGCAGAATGGTTATATGATGTGTTGTCGAATGTTCATCTCCCGGGCAGATACTATGGCTGGGGCGTTCGACTGCCGATGTTGCCGCCTCATAACAGTGTGATCTCTGATCGATAAGTCACTGATAAATGCCAAGTGCCCGGGAGTATCGAAACAACCGGGCTCTTTTTATGGGCAGATCGGCAGAGATCAGAATGATCACACAAAAAATAATTTTGAAAAGAAAAAAGGAGAATATAAAAATGAGCGATTACAGATTTGAAACACTTCAGTTACACGTAGGTCAGGAACAGCCGGATCCGGCAACCGATTCCAGAGCAGTACCGATTTACCAGACAACCTCTTACGTATTCCGTAACAGCCAGCATGCAGCAGACCGCTTCGGTCTTGCAGATGCAGGGAACATCTACGGACGTCTGACAAACTCCACACAGGATGTTCTGGAGAAGCGTGTGGCAGCCCTTGAGGGTGGTTCCGCAGCACTGGCACTTGCTTCCGGAGCAGCAGCCATCACCTACACCATCGAGGCACTGGCAGCAAACGGCGGCCACATCGTAGCACAGAAGACCATCTACGGCGGAAGCTACAACCTGCTGGCACACACACTGCCGCAGTACGGCATCGAGACTACATTTGTGGATGCACACAACCTGGCAGAGGTTGAGGGTGCCATCAAGGAGAACACAAGAGCCATCTATCTTGAGACGCTCGGCAATCCGAACAGCGACATCCCGGATATCGACGCCATCGCTGAGATCGCACACAAGCACGGCCTTCCTGTAGTAGTTGATAACACATTTGGTACTCCGTATCTCATCCGTCCCATCGAGCACGGTGCAGACATCGTGGTTCATTCCGCTACCAAGTTCCTGGGCGGTCACGGTACGACCCTGGGCGGTATCATCGTTGAGTCCGGCAAGTTCGACTGGAGTGCCAGCGGCAAGTACCCCAACATCGCAGCACCGAACCCCAGCTATCATGGCGTTTCCTTCTACGAGGTAGTAGGGCCCGCAGCATTTGTAACCTATATCCGTGCGATCCTGCTTCGTGATACAGGCGCTACCATTTCACCCTTCAATGCATTCCTGCTTCTTCAGGGCGTTGAGACTCTGTCCCTTCGTCTGGAGCGTCACGCAGAGAACACAAAGAAGGTGGTAGAGTTCCTGTCAAAGCATCCTCAGGTTGCAAAGGTGAACCATCCGTCACTTCCGGATCATCCGGATCATGCGCTGTACGCAAAGTACTTCCCGAACGGCGGCGCATCCATCTTTACCTTCGAGATCAAGGGTGGAAAGGAAGCAGCATGGAAGTTTATCGATAACCTGAGCATTTTCTCCCTCCTCGCAAATGTAGCGGACGTGAAGTCTCTTGTTATTCATCCGGCATCCACAACACATTCACAGCTGACCGATGAGGAACTGCTGGATCAGGGAATCACTCAGGGAACCATTCGTCTTTCCATCGGAACAGAGCATATCGATGATATCATCGCAGATCTGGAAGCAGGTTTTGCAGCGGTATAGGACTCGCGATGTGATTTGACGAAGAGAGGACGGAAGACTATAATTGAGTCGTTGATCTGAAAATGATACAGCGGACTCAGGATACAAGATCAGAATAGTAAATATAAGATAGAATAACAGAAAGGATAAATCGTCATGGCAAATATTTATAAGGGAACACTTGGTTTGATCGGAAATACACCTCTGGTAGAGGTAACAAATATCGAGAAGGAGCTGGGACTTAAGGCAACCGTGCTGGTAAAGCTTGAGTATTTCAACCCGGCAGGAAGCGTAAAGGACCGTATCGCAAAGGCGATGGTTGAGGACGCTGAGCAAAGAGGACTTCTGAAGGAGGGCTCCGTGATCATCGAGCCGACCTCCGGTAATACAGGAATCGGACTTGCTGCCATTGCAGCTGCCAAGGGCTATCGGATCATCCTGACCATGCCCGAGACCATGAGCGTTGAGCGTCGGAATATCCTGCTGGCCTACGGTGCTGAGCTTGTACTCACCGAAGGTGCAAAGGGTATGAAGGGTGCCATCGCAAAGGCAGAGGAGCTGTCAAAGGAGATCCCCAACAGCTTTATCCCGGGACAGTTTGTAAACCCGGCAAACCCTGCAGTACATAAGGCAACCACAGGTCCGGAGATCTGGAAGGATACAGACGGAAATGT
>CADAXW010000022.1 GCA_902792005.1 uncultured Lachnospiraceae bacterium | reverse complement strand
TTACATAATCCATAGTTTCTTATGACACTTCCCACCGCAATACTGTGGGTATTGTGGATAACTCCGTTGATTACTTTTTAGCGTCTTCTTCTCATCCATGCGCTTTCAAATGTTTCACGTGAAACATCTATATTATTACTCTCAATTACACATTGATTTTCGTTCCATATATACATGTATTTCATATATTCATGAATTCCATTTATTCCATATATCTCTTTATTATAATATCCATTACATGACCATTTATAATGATTCTAATAATAAACAATTTCGATAAAAGAACTGCCAGTGATAGACTGACATTAGATTCATTAATATGCTCTTCTGAACAATATCTATTACCTTATAATCTTTCATCTGATTAATCATATGTAGACCATTATATAGTGTATCAATGTTTCACGTGAAACATTCTGAATACCAGATAGTCTACTTTATTTATCATAGTAATCTCTATTCTGGTTATATCCATACAATACTCACCGCTATCCTCTCTCATTAGTTATTTCATTTTGGATTCAAATCAAATATTGTCATCAATATATTCAAATTATCAGTAGGTGGAATGAAACGCATCCATACCGATGCTAACTATTTCAAGTAGGCAGAGTAAATATTTTCAAACTGAAATCATTATAGGGTATATATCCGAATGTTTCACGTGAAACATCGGATTCATTGATGTTTTTCTTTATAGTAATAGAGATATAATACATATACAAATTTCCTTTGAATACAAACAATCCACAATATTATCGATTAGATTGTAACTAATATCATAAGTGTCTAAAGAAGATTAATTTGTACTTTTCCAATCAGTATTAGTTATTTGTTTTCCTGATTATTGTAAGCAATCGTATATATAGATGTATATCCAATGTTTCACGTGAAACATCGGTAAAGCAGCATAATACTAATCGCAATATGTATAAAAGCCTAAAACAATTCTTTGAAATAATATGACACTATGATGAATACTTATATATAGTAACGAACCTAAATATTAAACACCGGTATAATTCACTCACTACAACCATAATATGATAACAAATACAATATGTTTCACGTGAAACATTGATCGATATTAAAAGTTATAAACATACTTAACAACATGTGTTCATAACATCCGAGCTGCTCATTTATAATACACTAAATGTTTCACGTGAAACATGTAAATAATAATCCACACATACAAAGTGATATCAAAGTAAGCAATTATAATAAAAACAACCCAATATAAGAAAGCAAACCGGAAAGAAGAATGTCATAATAACCAGATGTAGGATATTCTAAATGAAAGAGTGTAAGGCTTATCAGGCAATAGATAGTCAAAACAGCGCAAAATCCCCTCGAAAAGTGCCAAAAACAGGCTAAAATCGGCCAAATACGAATATCTTGCGCTTTGAATCACATGAACAACTACATCTAGTTATGGTAGATATGCTGAAAAAGTGGTATAATCAACTCGTATGTGCCGAGTTTATCGGGATTTTAGGCATATTTGGAGAAGAAAATGGGAAGAATCATTGCTATTGCAAACCAAAAAGGTGGTGTAGGAAAGACCACGACAGCAATCAATCTTGCTGCATGCCTGGCAGAGAAGGGTAAAAAGGTTCTGGCCATCGACATGGATCCACAGGGCAATATGACCAGTGGTCTAGGTGTGGACAAAAACACTTTGGAATACTCCATCTATGATGTCATGTGTGGTAACTGCAATCTGGGTGAATGTTTGCAGATGAATCTGTTTGCAAACAGGGATCTGGACATCAGTCTGATTCCGGCCAGCCGGGAACTGGCAGGAGCAGAGGTTGATTTTCTGGACTATGATAATAAACAGTTCATCCTGAAGAGAATGATAAGACCTCTTCGGAAGAAATATGACTTCATTATCATTGACTGTCCTCCGGCACTGGGAATTCTTACGATCAATTCCATGACTGCTGCTGATACGGTTATTGTTCCGATCCAGTGTGAATTCTATGCATTGGACGGTCTTACACAGCTCATGTACACCATTGACCTGATCAAAAAGAAGTTGAACAAGATGCTTGAGATTGAAGGTGTTGTATTTACTATGTACGATTCCCGCACAAATCTCTCGCAGCAGGTTGTGGAAAATGTGAAGGCGAACCTGGATCAGCTGATCTACAATACGCTTGTGCCGAGAAATGTACGTCTTGCAGAGGCTCCCAGCTTCGGATTGCCGATCAATTTATATGATAGCCGATCTGCCGGGGCAGAAGCATATCGGGCACTTGCAGATGAAGTTATCCACAATAAATTGTTTTTAGACTGACATTTTGTTGATAACTATTATGTAAACATCAACAGCAGTTTGATCATTTTCTTCTAATATAAGCATACAAAGATAATATCGTTCAGATATTATGTAAACCGATCATTCGGATAAAATGAGAAAGAGAACCTGCTCTTAATAGAGAAGTGAAGGTATAAGGAGGGTTTTATGGCCGCGAAAAGAGGTTTGGGAAGAGGCATCAGTGAATTGATTCCCACCGATGAACCAAGTGGTGCAAAAGGAAAAGGTTCACAGAAAACAGTTACAAAAACCGTTACAAAAACTGTCACAAAGGAAGTTGAGAAAAAACTGAAGATCTCTGAGATCGAGCCGAACAAAAATCAGCCGCGGAAACATTTCAATGAAGATGCATTAAATGAACTTGCGGAATCGATCAAACAGGTTGGAATGATCGAACCCATCGTTGTGATCAAGCGCAGCAAGTATTATGAGATCATCGCAGGTGAGCGTCGCTGGCGTGCTGCCAGGATCGCCGGACTGAAGGAAGTCCCTGTGATCGTTCGTGATTATACAAAGCAGCAGCAGGTTGAAATCGCTCTGATCGAGAATCTTCAGAGAGAAAATCTGAACCCCATTGAAGAAGCACAGGCATATCAGCGTCTGATCGATGAGTTTCATTTGAAACAGGATGAGGTTGCGGAACGTGTTTCCAAGGGTCGTACAACCATTACGAATTCCCTCCGTCTTCTGAAGCTTAGTGAAAAGGTGCAGCAGATGGTCATCGATGAAATGCTGACCACGGGACATGCCCGTTCCCTGATCATGATTGAGGATCCGGATGTTCAATATGAAACAGCAATGACTGTTTTTGATGAGAAGATGTCGGTACGCGAAACCGAGAGCTTCGTTAAGAAGGTACTGAAGGCTCTGGCGGATCGTGAGAATCCGGAAATTTCATCCGGCGAACCGGAGAAGGATCTGACTCCGATCTATAAGGAGATCGAAGAGAATCTGAAAAATGTTCTTGGTACCAAGGCATCTGTAAAAGCACGTTCCAAGGATCGTGGTAAAATTGAGATCGAATACTATTCCACAGATGATATGGAGAGGATCCTGCATCTGCTTTACAGTATTCAAAAATAGGAGGAAATCATGCCATTAACAGCATCAACATCTGCAACGGCATTTGGCATTAAGATCGAGATCATCCTGGTCATCATGCTTGTTATCATTCTCGTTCTGATTGTTGCGCTGGTGCTTACCATCCGTCGACTTGAATATATCAACCGAAAATACTACGTGATCATGAGTGGTAAAAAAGGAAAGGACTTTGAGAAGATCGTCCTGACCCGGTTCAAGGAAATGGATAAGGTTAAGGCAAATGCGCGGCGTGTAACCTCAGAGCATAAAAAGTTCAAGGGCCAGCTGGATTCCTGTATCGACAAGATCGGACTGGTAAAGTATGATGCCTTTGATAATCAGGCTGGAAACTTAAGCTTTTCGCTTGCACTTCTGAATCAGGATAACAATGGTGTGGTTCTGAACACCATGCATTCCAGACAGGGCTGCTACACATATGCAAAAGAAATCATCAAGGGAGAATCCTACATCGCCCTTTCCGGAGAAGAGAAGGAGGCCATCCAGAAGGCCATGACAGTGGAGGAGGAGATTGAGGCACTCACCTCAACCACTCCCGATGAAACATTTGATATTGACTAAAAAAAATGTTGGAGGAATATTATGTTAGACATACGTTTTTTACGTGAGAATCCGGATCTTGTAAAGGAGAACATCAAGAAGAAGTTCCAGGACAGAAAGCTGCCCATGGTAGATGAGGCCATCGCACTGGATCAGAAGAGAAGAGACATCCAGGCAGAAGCTGATCAGCTTCGTGCAGATAAGAACAAGATCTCCAAGGAGATCGGTAAGTTCATGGCACAGGGCGACAAGGCAGCAGCAGAAGAGGCAAAGCAGAAGGTTGCCGCCTTCTCAAAGCGTCTTGCCGAGCTTGAGGAGGAAGCTCCGAAGGTAGAAGAGGAGCTTCGCAAGATCATGCTTGTGATCCCGAACATCATCGACGATTCCGTTCCCATCGGAAAGGATGACAGCGAAAATGTTGAGGTTGAGAAGTTTGGTGATCCTGTTGTTCCGGACTTTGAGATTCCTTATCATACCGATATCATGGAGCGTCTGGCAGGCATCGATCTGGATGCCGCAAGAAAGGTTGCCGGCAACGGCTTCTACTATCTCATCGGTGATATCGCACGTCTGCATTCTGCAGTGATCTCCTATGCAAGAGATTTCATGATCAACAAGGGCTTCACCTACTGTGTTCCTCCTTTTATGATCCGCAGCGATGTGGTTACCGGCGTAATGAGCTTTGACGAGATGGAATCCATGATGTACAAGATCGAGGGAGAAGACCTCTACCTCATCGGTACCAGCGAGCATTCCATGATCGGCCGCTTCATCGATTCCATGATCGATGAGACCGCACTTCCTCTGACCCTCACAAGCTATTCTCCCTGCTTCCGTAAGGAGAAGGGTGCCCATGGAATTGAAGAGAGAGGTGTTTACCGGATCCATCAGTTTGAGAAGCAGGAAATGATCGTTGTCTGCAAGCCTGAGGACTCCATGGACTGGTTCCATAAAATGTACTCCTACACCGTAGAACTCTTCCGGAGTCTGGACATTCCGGTACGTACTCTGGAGTGCTGCTCCGGTGATCTTGCAGATCTGAAGGTAAAGTCCATTGATGTGGAGGCATGGTCACCGCGTCAGAAGAAATATTTCGAGGTTGGAAGCTGCTCCAATCTGGGTGATGCACAGGCACGCCGTCTGAAGATCCGTGTAAAGGGAGATGACGGCAAGAAGTATCTGGCTCATACCCTGAACAACACCGTCGTTGCTCCTCCGCGTATGCTCATCGCATTCCTGGAGAACAACCTGAACGAAGACGGTTCCGTTCGTATCCCGGAGGCTCTTCGTTCCTACATGGGCGGTGCATCCGTGATCACACCAAAACAGTAATCGGAGATACATTTCTACTATGAATATATACTATCGGGCCATCGGATTCAGTACAGTTAAATCACTTCATCAACAAAATCGGTTAATCAAGGATGCGCTGTCGAATCCGGACCGAAGAGCAACCGCCACGCTTTCTCTGAACAAAAGCCTGTTTCAGATTGACCGCTTTTACAACAAAGAGGAAGCGTTTGGCATCTCCGTTCTGGGAGAGATGGACTCGGACGGGGACTGCCTCACAGAATACGCATTTCCCTATGTAAAGCCTGCCTTTTATCCCTTTGAGGATGAGATTCCCGTAGAAAAGATCTATGACCGGGATGCCTACTATGGCGTGATCGATAATGTAACCCTCTGCATCATTTTCTTCATGCAAAATGTGGCGGAGATCACGCAGTGTTCCTGGCATGACAGACTGCCGAAAAGAAATCAGGTATGCCTGTCCGGCCTTTCTGTGTCCGCGCGGGTTCTGCTTCCTCTGGAGAGATCCATGGAGGAGATCCAGCAGGATGAGGATAAGAAGTTCCGTGAGATGCTTGATATCCGTCGGGCCCGTACCGGGGATCCCTATGTTCTGGATCGGATGATGGATAAGGAAATGCGCCTGAAGGATTCCCTGGACCGACGTGTTATGCATGAGGACATCATGTCCATTGTAAATACCAGCATCATCCCTCATACCCTGCAGGGTGACATCTATGATATCATCGGGAACATCGTCCATATCGAAATGCATGAGAATCAGCTAACAAATGAGCGTATCTATCTGCTGGATGTTCAGAGTCTCTACTATATGATCCGCATTGCCATCAATGAAAAGGATCTGGAAGGGGAGCCTCTGGTAGGCCGAAGATTTCGCGGTGTTACCTGGTTACAGGGCTTACTGGTTCTTGACAGACCTTAATGATTTATATAAAATTAGTAAAGGTTGGCAGAGATCCGTTCTCGTAGTTTAACGGATAAAACAAGCGCCTCCTAAGCGCTAGCTCCGGGTTCGATTCCCGGCGGGAACATTTTTTAATATATAACAGTCACCATCCGAGAGGAGGATATATTATGAAATCAGATGTGATACACGTTACAAGCAAGGGTGTCGGAACAGAGGAAGCTCTGGCACAGGCGGATGCAACTGCAAGATTTAAGAATCTGAGTAAGAAGGATTCCATGCATCTTCGTCTTCTGACAGAAGAAATGATGAGTCTTGTACATGCACTGACAGGAGAGCGGGAAGCAGATTTCTGGCTTGAAGAAGATGATGATACATTTGTTCTTCACCTTCATACCATTACAGTTATGAACTCAGAGAAGAGATCTCAGCTCCTTTCTTCCTCAACCTCAGGTAAAAATGTAGCAGCGAAGGGTATTCTCGGTAAACTTCGTGATCTTCTGGAGCGTACCATGGAGCCGGCGGATGGTTCTCTTACGAACTATTATCCCTCCGGATGGGTTTATACTACAGATCCAACTGCCATGTCTGCAACTACGATGGATGTATGGTCCTTCAACCAGTATCGTGAGTCCATTAAGAAGGAAGAAGAGCAGGAGAAGTGGGATGAGCTGGAGAAGTCCATCATCGGTAAGCTTGCAGATGAAGTAAAGATCAGTATCATGGGCGATATCGTTGATGTAACCATCTACAAAAAGTTTTAAATAAAAAGAAAAGGCAGCGGAAATCTCCACTGCCTTTTCTTTTTATTTACGCATTAGCCCCTTCGTTCTCGTAACGGTTGTTACTATAATTATCCTTTTTCTTCAGATATACAACAACCTTACGATACGGTTCCTCGCCTTCACTGCGGGTTGCAACAAATCTGTCGTTCTGCAGTGTTGAGTGGATGATCCGTCTCTCGTAGGGGTTCATGGGCTCCAGTGTAAAGGAACGTCTGGAACGTTTTACCTTGAATGCGATATTCTTTGCCAGGTTTTCCAGTGTTTCCTTTCTTCTTGCACGGTAGTTCTCTGTATCAAGCTTTACACGGATGTACTTATCCTTGCTCTTCTTGTTTACATAGAGGCTGATCAGATACTGAAGTGCATCCAGTGTCTGTCCGCGCTTTCCGATGAGAACGCCCATATCCGGACCTTCTACATCGATGGAAAGAACATCCTCTTCTTCCTCCATCTTTACATCTACGGTAGCTTCCAGCTCCATAGCTGCAAACAGGCGATCCAGATAAGCCTTTGTATCTGCGATCAGATCTCCTGTCTCCTTCGGAAGATCTGTGGAGATATTCTTCTCTGTCTTAACCGGAGCAGCAGCTTCTGTGGTTTTCTCGGCTGCCTTTTCTTCTGTGTTCTTTGTTTCTGTCTCTGCGAGTGCATCTTCCTTCACACGAACGCGGATGACAGCCTGCTTTGCGCCGATTCCAAGGAATCCGGCACTTCCTTTTTCGATTACCTGTACTTCAAGGTCTGCAGTTACTACACCAAATGCTCTTGCGGCATCGATCTCTGCATCCTCGACTGTCTTAGCACGAAACTCTTTAAACTCCATTTCGAACTCCTATTCCTTCTCGTTCTTTGAATAATAATCCCGAAGCGCATTTGCCTTTGAAGCGATACTTCCGGGCTTATACTGTACATTCTTTTCTTCTTCTCGATCTTTCACATGAGCTGTTGCGGAGGTGTAGCTCTTAAGTCTTGCACTTCCGTACTTCTTCATTCCTTCTGCATCCTGTTCACGCTGCTCGGTCTTATTCTGTCCGGTTGCAGCTTCCTGCATACGCTCCAGGAATCCCTTCTTCTCCTTACCGCCGTTCCGTGCCTTCTGCTTCTCAGCCTTTCTCTCAGCTTTTATTCTTGCCTTTTCAGTAAGAGCTTCCATATCAGTATGGTTGTAGTATACTGTCTGGCAAAGAGTGATGAGTACGCTGACTAAAGCACTGACTGCCCAGTAAAGACCAAGACCTGCAGGAACGCTGATGGTTACGAAGAAGGACATGATCGGCATGATCATCATAAACTTCTTCATGGACTTCATCTGTGCATCCTGCTGCGGATCACCGGAAGATACGGTGGGAGCCACCTTCATGGACAGGAACTGGAACACGAAACAGGAGATCGGGATGATCAGCGCCCATGACCAGGCCCAGCCGGGTGCGTCGGAAAGGTTAATTCCAAAGATAAAGCTGTTGGAATCAACGATATCTGCCTTATTTGCTGCGATCGAAGAAACAACATCGGGGCTCTTTTCGAAAATGCCGCTCAGCTTGTCGAACATGTCGCCGCCACATTTTGCAAGAACATCGATGATGGAATTGACTGTAAGATCTCCATCCGGAATGGACACTCTGGGAATCTGGTTGTCTGAGACAAACTTAACGAGTGTGTCCTTTGCACCGTCCACCTTGATGATGGCATTTGCGATGGGGTCATACAGTGCTCTGATCTTATCAACGTATGCCGGAATGTTCTGGATAACGTTGTAAAGAGAAAGGAAGATAGGAAGCTGGATCAATGCGGTAATACAACCGGTACTGGTCTTGATCCCATACTTTCTCTGCAGTTCCTTGGTTTCCTTCGACTTTGCAAGAAGGGATGCCTGATCCTTCTTTCCCTTGTACTTCTTATTGATCTTTGCAAATTCCGGCTGTAAGTAGGCCTGAATCTTGGATCCTCTCGTAGACCGGATGGAAAGAGGGAACATCATAAGACGGATCAAAACGGTGAATACAATAATACTCAGTGCGATGGATACAACACCCATGTTACTGAAGAGATTGTAGATCCCATTCATGACCCATCCAAGCAGCTTGGAAAGATTTCCTAACAAAAAACCGCTTGACTGTGTTAATAACATTTTTTTCTCCTTTAGGGAACCGGATCGTACCCACCCTTACCAAAAGGATTGCAACGAAGGATCCGCCAGATGGTTAAACCTGTGGCCTTGAAGAATCCGTACTTTTCATATGCCTGTAGAGCATACTCCGAACAGGTGGGGTAGAAAATACAGGTTCCGTGTCCTTTCATAGGGGACAGGTACTTTCTGTAGAATTTGATCAGATGGATAAATATTTTCTTCATTCGTGATACCTCACTCTGAATCAACCGGTTCGTGAATATCATTCATTCTTAAAATCATTTTTTAAGATATGATGTCTCCTGCAAAGCTGCAGGAAGGATGATTCCACATCCCGGTATGCCTTTCCTTTTACAGAACTACGGGCAACGACAACGATATCGATGCCCGGTATCAGTTCATCCTTATGCAATCGATAACTTTCTCTGATCAAACGAGTTATTCTGTGTCTTACGACACTATTGCCAACCTTTTTACTAACAGAGATCCCGATTCTACTGCATGCAGCAAGGTTGTCAGCTGCATACATCACTAAATACTTGTCGGCAAACGATTTTCTTTGGTTATACACCCTGCCAAAATCTCTGTAGTTTTTTAGTGAAATTATATTCTTCACTATTCCTCCATTACTTCATCAGGCAAATTAAGCGGAAAGTACTTTTCTACCCTTTGCTCTTCTTGAAGCTAAGACCTTGCGTCCGTTTGTAGTACTCATTCTCTTGCGGAATCCGTGTACCTTTGCTCTGGATCTCTTCTTCGGCTGAAATTCTTCTTCCCCTTAAAATCAGGGAAAACCTACAATATTCTATTAAAAACCATAGGAAAAGTCAAGTAGAAGCTGGGTTTTTCTCCTTGAAATGTGCCTTTTTCCCGTCATTTCAGGTATTTTAGCATTTTACACAAATTGTTTTGTCTATTTTTCCTTGAGTTTACGTAATTATCCACAATTTGTTATTAGTTTGTTGATAACTTACTTAATTTCTGTTGATATACATTTTATAGCTGAAAAAAATGACGCTTTTATTTGCTTTATTTCGACCTTGAATTATCGACAGAGCATTTTTATCATTTACATAACTATCGTGGCTGAAATCAGCCAAAATCCTTGTTATTTAACCCATTTTGTAGTATATTATTACTGTATGTTTTTATGCATATGTGGCGATTTTTCGATAAAAACGCTGTTTTTAACCTGCTATGCAGTTTTGAACATAAAAAGGTGGTTTTGTTACAGTCATGAAAGAGCAGATAATCAAAAATTGGGACAGTATAATGAAGCTGTTGGAAACACAGTATGATGTTTCCAAGATCATCATCGAAACCTGGATCCGAAATCTGGAGATCTACGAAATGAAGGATAATACTGTATACTTCTATGTAGATGAGAACAGAGGGGCCCATGGTGTGGAATATCTCCATAAGAGGGGCTATGACAGCTTCCTTCTTTCCTCCATTCGGGAGGTATTAAATGATTCCAGCATCGAAATCGTGATAGATGAAAAGTCTTCCTATATAAATAGGAAGATTTCGGACAATAATTCTGCAGAGCAGAAGGAGGATCATCCGAACTCTGCTTATTATGATGCCATTAAGAAGGGAAACCTGAATCATAAGTATACCTTTGAGAATTTCATTGTCGGTGACGGTAACAAGCATGCATTTGCCACCTGTGTTGCTGTAGCGGATGAGCCAAGTCAGGATAATTTCAATCCTTTGTTCCTGTATGGTGGTTCCGGTCTGGGAAAAACCCATCTGATCCAGTCCATCGCACACTACATCCTGCAGCACAATCCGAATAAGAGTGTACTTTATGTTACATCCGAGGTTTTTACCAACGATATCATTTCTGCCATCCAGAACAACAAGATGGATGAGTTCCGTGAGAAGTATCGTCAGGTCGACGTACTGATCATCGACGATATCCAGGAGATCATCGGACGTGAGCGAACGCAGCAGGAGTTCTTCAATACATTTAACTTCCTGTATGAGGCCGGAAAGCAGATCATTATTTCATCCGACCGTCCTCCCCGTGAGATCACTTCTCTGGATGAAAGGCTTCGTTCCAGGTTTGAGTGGGGTGTTCCCATTGACATTCATGCACCTGACTATGAGACACGTATGGCGATCCTTAAGAATAAGGCGGAGCTGGCCGGCATGTCCAACATTCCGGAGGATGTCTTCAAGTATATCGCCGAGAACATCGTATCAAATGTGCGTGAGCTGGAGGGTGCGCTGAATAAGATCAGCGTTTATTCCAAGCTTTCTCATGATACCATCGATGTGGATATGGCCAAGGATATGCTGAAGGACCTGATCTCCAAGGATACCAACATCGCGATCACACCGGAGATCATCCTGAACATCGTTGCAGAACACATGAACATTTCCATGGATGATATCAAGTCCAAAAAGAGAAGTGCTGATATCGCCATTGCAAGGCAGCTGGTAATGTATCTTTCCAGAGAACTGACGGACAAGAGCCTTCAGGCCATAGGAGATACGGTAGGCGGCAAGGATCATTCCACTGTTTACAGCGGTATCTCAAGAATCTCCGAGAAGATCAATGAGGATCCGCAGTTTGCAGCAACTGTAAATGTGATCAAAAAGAAGATCAGTCCCCATGATCCCATCAGCTAAATCAAATATATCAGCTTAATTAGTGGAATAAATAAACAGATTGTGGATAAGTTCGTGTTAATAACCTTGGACGGCACATTTATCAAAAATGCATCCAAATAATATAACAGCCATCACGGAAGGGATACGAACACAGAAAACCCTTGTTTTACTAAGGGAAAAACCACTTTTCAACATATCAACAGCACTTATTATTATTACTACTGTACTCAATATATATTATATATAGCGCCGGAAAGGCAGGAAGGAACCGAAAACGAAATGAGAATCAAATGTAATAAGAGCGTTCTGACAGCAGGTATCAATATTGTTTCTAAGGCTGTTTCTACAAAGACCACAATGCCTATTCTTGAATGCATCCTTCTGATCGCTGAGGGAGGAAGTCTGAGACTGGTTGGTAACAACCTGGAGCTTGGTATTGAGACGGTTGTTGATGCAACTGTTCTGGAAGAGGGAAAGGTTGCTCTGGAAGCAAAGCTTTTCTCTGATATTATCAAAAAGATGCCGGACAGCGAGATCGACATGGAAACAAGTTCTGACATCCGTGTGGATATCAGCTGTGAAAAGACAAAGTTCAATATTCCCTGCAGAAGCGGAGATGAGTTCTCCATGCTTCCCGAGATTGAGAAGGAGAAGAGCATCAGCATCTCTCAGATGACGCTTCGTGATGTGATCCGTCAGACCATCTTCTCCATCGCTGACAATGAGAATACCAAGATGATGACCGGTGAGTCATTTGAGGTTATTAATAATCAGCTGATCGTTATCTCTCTGGACGGACATCGTATCTCCAGAAGAAAGATCAATCTGTCCGGAGATAATCCGGAAATCCATGTGGTAGTTCCCGGAAAGGCACTGCAGGAGATCAGCAAAATTATCACAGGTGGTGCTGATGATATGGTGGATATCTTCTTCTCTGACAGCCACATGCTGTTTGAATTTGAGGGTACCCGGGTTGTAACAAGACTCATCGAGGGTGAGTATTTCAAGATCGCAAATATGATGTCCATGGGTCATACCGTTTCCGTTAAGGCAAACAAGAAGGACCTTATGGGTATCATTGACCGTACCACACTTCTGATCCAGGATACGGACAAGAAGCCCATCATCGTAAGTGTTAAGAATGACAACAATCTCTATGTCCGTCTGGATACCAATCTCGGATCCATGAAGGAGGAGATGGAGATCACGAAGGAAGGGGATGAGATCATCATCGGATTCAACCCCAGATTCCTTATGGATGCTCTTCGTGTTATCGATGATGAGGATGTGAACATCTACATGATGGATTCCAAGAATCCCTGTATTATCAAGGATGCAGAGGAAAGCTATGTTTATATCGTGCTTCCCATCAGCATCAACACAAGTATTTACGCCTAAATAAGAAGGGAATACCGGACATATGCTGACAATTCAGATAAGAGATGAGTATATCAAGCTTGGTCAGGCACTGAAGCTGGCTGGTCTGGTGGATTCCGGACTGACTGCCAAGGAAGTGATCCAGGACGGGCAGGTGCTTGTGAATGGAGAAGTGGATACAAGACGAGGAAAGAAGCTGTATCCCGGCGATACATTTTCCTTTAACGGAAATGATGTCAAGGTTGAGGCTTAAATGTATATTGAATCCATTTCCTTAAACAATTTCAGAAATTATGAAACACTGGATATCGAATTCAGTGATAAGACCAATATCCTGTACGGCGATAATGCGCAGGGAAAGACAAATGTGCTGGAGGCGGCTTATGTCGGTGCCACCACCAAGTCCCATCGCATGGCCCGGGATAAGGATATGATCCGGATCGGGGAAGAAGAGGCGCATATCCGGCTGAATGTGAAGAAGCGGGATGTGAGCCACAGGATCGATATGCATCTTCGGAAGGCGAAGGGGAAGATCGTAAACATAGACGGTTTGGCCATCAAGAGAAGCTCCGAGCTTTTTGGTCTGATCAATATCATCTTTTTCTCGCCGGAGGATCTGTCCATCATCAAGGACGGTCCCGGAGAAAGACGCAGGTTCATGGATATGGAGCTCTGTCAGCTGAGCCGTATCTATTACAGCAATCTGTCCAGCTACAACAAGGTGCTGAATCAGCGCAACAATCTTCTCCGGAACAGCGCATTTCAAAGAGATATGGATGCCATGCTGGACGTATGGGATCAGCAGCTGGTGCAGTTTGGAAAAAGGATCATCACAGAACGAAAGAATTTCATCGATATGCTGCGGGATGTGATCATCCGGGTTCACGGGAAGATCACCGGTGGAAGGGAAACCATCGATATCCGTTATGAGCCGAATGTGGAGGCAGATCAGTTCGAGGATGTGCTTCGGAATAAAAGAGATATGGATATCAGAAACAGCGCTACCATGGTGGGGCCGCAGAGAGATGATATTGGGATCTATATCGGCGGAAATGATGTCCGTGTGTTCGGTTCTCAGGGACAGCAGCGGACCGTGGCACTGACCATGAAGCTGGCGGAGATCGAGCTGGTGCGCAGTATGATCAGTGACCAGCCCATCCTTCTTCTGGATGATGTGATGTCAGAGCTGGACAGTAAACGCAGAAATGCGCTGCTGGAAGGAATTGAGGATATTCAGACCATCATTACCTGTACAGGCTATGATGATTTTATCAAAGAACGAATGAAAATGGACCGGATCTATCATGTAGATCAGGGGAGTATAACAGAAAAGGAGTAAGAAATGGCAGAGAACCAGGACTATGGTGCAGAACAGATACAGATTTTGGAAGGTCTTGAAGCTGTAAGAAAGCGTCCGGGTATGTACATCGGAAGTACATCCTCCCGCGGTCTGCATCACTTAGTGTATGAGATCGTTGACAATGCAGTAGATGAAGCATTGGCCGGATTCTGCAGTGAGATCCAGGTTTATATCAATGAGGATAACTCGATCACGGTTGTGGATAACGGCCGTGGTATCCCGGTTGATATCCAGAAAAAGGCAGGACGTCCCGCTGTGGAGGTCGTATTTACGGTACTCCATGCCGGAGGAAAGTTCGGTGGTGGGGGATACAAGGTATCCGGAGGTCTTCATGGTGTAGGCTCTTCTGTTGTAAATGCTCTTTCTGACTGGCTGGAGGTAGAGGTTTCCAGAGACGGAAAGGTCTATCGTCAGCGTTATGAGCGTGGAAAGGTCATGTATGATCTGAAGGTGGTAGGCGAGGCAGAAGGAACCGGAACAAAGGTTACATTTAAGCCGGATGCAACCATCTTTGATGATGTGATCTATGATTATGATACGCTCCGGGTGCGTCTCCGTGAGACAGCATTCCTTACAAAAAATCTGAAGATATCTCTTCAGGATCTTCGTGGTCCGGAGGAGGAGCGCCGCAGCGATACCTTCCACTATGAAGGCGGAATCAAGGAGTTTGTGGCATATCTGAACCGTCATAAGACAGCACTTTATGACAATATCATTTACTGCGAGGGTGCAAGAGAGGATATCTATGTTGAGGTTGCACTTCAGCACAATGATACCTATAACGAAAATGTATACAGCTTCGTTAATAACATCGTTACGCCGGAGGGTGGTATGCATCTTACGGGATTCCGTGCCGCCATTACAAAGGTATTCAACGATTATGCCCGGACCTTCAAGTTCCTGAAGGATAAGGACGAGAATCTGACCGGTGAGGATCTCCGTGAAGGACTTACGGCCATCATTTCCGTGAAGATCACAGATCCTCAGTTTGAAGGTCAGACCAAGCAGAAGCTGGGAAATGCCCAGGCAAGAACCGCTGTGGAATCCGTTATGAATGAGCAGCTGGTTTACTTCCTGGAGCTGAATCCTGCAGTGGCAAAGAGTATCATCGAGAAGGCATTAAAGGCGCAGAAGGCCCGGAATGCTGCAAGAAAAGCAAAGGAAATGATCCGGAAGACAGAGCTCACACAGAGCCTGGCCCTTCCCGGGAAGCTGGCAGACTGCTCGGATAAGGATCCGAGAAACTGCGAGATCTACATCGTAGAGGGTGACTCCGCGGGTGGATCTGCGAAGACAGCCAGAAACCGTGCGACCCAGGCAATCCTTCCCCTTCGCGGCAAGATCCTGAATGTGGAGAAGGCAAGACTGGATCATATCCTGGAGAATGCGGAGATCAAGGCCATGATCACGGCCTTTGGAACCGGTATCCATGATTACTTCGATATCGAGAAGCTTCGCTATGATAAGATCATCATCATGACGGATGCCGACGTGGACGGTGCGCATATCGCAACACTTCTACTCACCTTCTTCTATCGGTTCATGCCGGAGCTGATCCGTCAGGGTCACGTATATCTGGCACAGCCGCCCCTTTACAGACTGGAGAGGAACAAGAAGTTCTGGTATGCCTACAGCGATGAAGAGCTTGCAAAGATCATCGATGAGGTAGGCCGTGACCAGCAGAACAAGGTTCAGCGGTACAAGGGTCTTGGTGAGATGGATGCAGATCAGCTATGGGATACCACCATGGATCCTGAGAAGAGAATCCTTCTCAGAGTTTCCATCGACGATCAGGATGAGTCCGAGGTGGACGTTACATTTAACGTCCTGATGGGCGATAAGGTGGAACCGCGAAAGAAGTTTATCGAGGAAAATGCAAAATTCGTAAAGAATCTTGATATCTAACAGATTTTGATATCCAAAATGATATCCAAAAAGGTTCATCGGCAGGACATTTCCTGCGGATCTTGAAAGGAGAAGCTAAGAATGGATGACGATAAGATCTTTGATGATGTACGGGAAGTAGATCTGAAAAAGACCATGGAGAATTCCTATATAGACTATGCGATGTCGGTTATCGCTGCCCGTGCTCTTCCGGATGTGAGAGACGGTCTGAAGCCGGTTCAGAGAAGAATCCTTTTCTCTATGATCGAGCTGAACAACGGTCCGGACAAGCCACACCGTAAATGTGCCCGTATCGTCGGTGATACCATGGGTAAGTACCATCCCCACGGTGACAGCTCCATCTATGATGCGCTGGTAAAACTGGCTCAGGAGTGGAATACCCGATATCCCCTGGTGGACGGACACGGAAACTTCGGTTCTGTGGACGGTGACGGCGCGGCTGCCATGCGATACACAGAGGCACGTCTGACAAAGATGTCCATTGAAATGCTGTCGGATATCAACAAGGATACCGTTGATTTCATCCCGAACTTTGATGAGACCGAGAAGGAGCCCACCGTGCTTCCCAGCCGGTATCCCAACCTGCTGGTCAACGGAACCACAGGTATCGCCGTTGGTATGGCGACAAATATCCCGCCCCACAATCTGCGTGAGGTGATCGATGCAGTTACACGGATCATCGACAACCGGATCAACGAGGATCGTGAAACGGAGATCGAGGAGCTGCTGGAGATCG
Source organism: uncultured Lachnospiraceae bacterium (assembly GCA_902792005.1). Lineage (GTDB taxonomy): Bacteria > Bacillota > Clostridia > Lachnospirales > Lachnospiraceae > Eubacterium_Q. The sequence continues at coordinate 29,632 of CADAXW010000022.1, read as the reverse complement.
TAAAGGGACCGGATTTCCCCACAGGTGCGGAGATCCTGGGACGTCAGGGAATCGAAGAGGCTTATCGCACCGGCCGCGGCAAGATCAAGGTACGTGCGGTCTCAAATATCGAGCCCATGAACGGCGGAAAGCAGCGGATCGTTGTCACTGAGCTTCCCTACATGGTTAATAAGGCCATGCTGATCTCCAAGATCGCTGACCTGGTAAAGAATAAAAAGGTGGACGGAATCACGGATCTCCGCGATGAGTCCAACCGCGAGGGTATGCGGATCGTCATCGAGCTCCGCAAGGACTGCAATGCAAATGTGATCCTGAACAACCTCTATAAGCACACACAGCTGGAGGATACCTTCGGTGTCAACATGCTGGCGCTGGTAAATAATCAGCCGAAGGTGCTGAGTCTTCCGGACATGCTGAAGTATTATATCGAGCATCAGGAGGATGTGGTTACCCGCCGCACAAAGTACGACCTGAACAAGGCAGAGGAGAGAGCCCACATCGTAGAAGGACTCCTCATCGCCATTGATAATATCGACGAAGTGATTAAGATCATTCGTGCTTCCGCAAATGTGGCAGCTGCGAAGACGGCCTTGATGGACCGCTTCGGACTGACCGATGCACAGGCAGGTGCGATCGTGGAGATGCGTCTCCGCCAGCTCACCGGTCTGGAGCGTGAGAAGTTGGAAGCAGAGTATAAGGATCTGATGGAGAAGATCGCCGAATTCAAGGCGATCCTCAGCGATCCCAAGAAGCTGCTGGCTGTGATCCGTGAGGAGATCCAGATCATTTCCATGAAGTTCGGAGATGACCGCCGGACCAGGATCGGTGCGGCAGTGGGCGAGATCCTGGATGAGGATCTGATCAAGAGAGAGAATACCATCATCGCCATGACCCACCTGGGTTATATCAAGCGTATGAGCGTGGATAATTTCCGGGCACAGAACCGCGGAGGCAGGGGTATCAAGGGTATGCAGACCATTGAGGATGATTATATCGAGGATCTGCTGATGACCACCACCCTGCACTATATCCTGTTCTTTACCAATAAGGGACGGGGCTACAGGCTCAGGGCGTACCAGATCCCGGAGGCAGGCCGTACCGCAAGAGGTATGGGTATCGTGAATCTGCTTCAGCTGGACGGTGATGAGAAGATCACGGCCATCATCCCCATCAAGGAGTATGATCCGAAGAAGTATCTTCTGATGATCACAAAGCATGGTCTCATCAAGAAGACTCCTGAGACGGAGTATGCAAATATCCGGAAGAACGGTATCATTGCCATGACTCTGAAGGATGATGATGAGCTGATCGAGGTGAAGACCACAGACAATACCAGAGATATCTTCATGGTATCCAAGAACGGTATGTGCATCCGGTTCAATGACCGGGATGTAAGAAGCACCGGACGTTCCGCCATGGGCGTTCGAGGCATGAACCTGGGTGACGGTGACGAGGTCATCGGTATGCAGATGAATACCCAGGGAGAGTCCCTGCTGCTGGTATCGGAGCGGGGCATGGGCAAGCGGACAAATATCAGTGAGTTCACGGTACAGAAGCGCGGCGGCAAGGGTGTCAAGTGCTACAAGATCACAGGAAAGACCGGAGCACTTGTCGGTGTCAAGGCCGTAAATGATGCCCATGAGATCATGATGATCACCACACAGGGTATTGTGATCCGCCTGAAATGTGACGACATTTCCACCTACGGACGTATTACCTCCGGTGTAAAGCTGATCCGTCTGGATCAGAATGATGACATCACCGTTGCAAGTATCGCCAAGGTACGTGATGATGTGGCACAGACGGAGGAAGCACTTCGCCAGCTGGAGTCCGGTGAGGAAGTGAAGAACGACTGATTGATTTGACTCGATAAAATGTAATGACGTGCGATAGGGCATAGTAAGGACCGAAAGATAGGGATAGATAGGGATAGAAAGGGGCAGACCGAAATGGGAGGATTCAAGGACAACATAGAGAATCTTACAAACACCAAGGGGCTTGAAGATTTGCTGATCGCCATAGCATACTGGCTGGGCGTTATTGTTGTTGTGCTTCTTGTCTTTTATATCTGCATTAAGATCAGTAATTATGTGCATCAGAAGAAGACAAAGCGTCCCTACAAGGGAAGAGATGATTTCCTGTCATAAACAGGCAGCAGTCAGGAGAGGGGCATGAATATGGGAATATGGAAGCTAAAAAGGCTTAAGAAACAGCTGGGGCTTATGTTTGCTGTGCTGGCTGTAGCTATTACATTTTCGTTTACAGTTCCGGTACATGCAGATGAGCCGGAGGAGATCGCCATCGATGAGACGAATTTCCCGGATCCCATCGTCCGAAATGAGATCCTGACGGACGTTGATTATGATGGAAGCAAGGGTCTGTCCGAAGAGGAGATCGAGAATACATTGTATCTCTCTCTCGCAACCTTTGATAAGCCCTACGGGAAGATCACTTCACTGAGCGGTCTGGAATATCTGACGAAGGTGAAAACCTTCTCAATTTACAATTATTCTCTGGCCTGTGAACTGGATCCAGGTATTTTCCCGGATCTGCAGGACCTTACCCTTTCCGGTACGGATGTGAAGACACTGGATCTTTGCAAGAATGACAAGCTGAGATATTTGGAGCTTAGTGGTCTCCCGCTGACCGAACTGAAAACAGCAGGTGCGGTCAGTCTGGTGAACCTGTCATGCCATAATACGAAGCTTACGACGCTGGATGTCAGCAAAAATAAAAATCTTACCAGTCTGGATCTTGGTAATAACTGTCTTACTTCAGTTAACCTGAAGGGCGCGGCAGCACTGGAGTACCTGTCAGTAGCGAATAATAAACTGAAGACCCTGGAGGTGGGTTCCAATAAGAACCTGGCTCACCTTGTGTGCGCAGAGAATAAGGGTCTTTATGTGGATCTCAGAAACAATGACCAGAGTATCTACGTTGATGTGGAGAATTACTGGTATGAAGACAGTATGGTGGTCATCACCAGAACGAAAAAGGATCTGGGATGGAGAACCCTGAATGAGAAGAAGTATTATATCGTAGATGACGGAGGATCGCCGAAGAAGTCCCATATTGCCACGGGGTGGACGAAGATCGGGACGGTTACCTACCGTTTTGATTCGAATGGTGTGCTTCAGACCGGAGTTAAGACCATTGACGGAAAGAAGTATCTTCTCGGAAAGGACGGAAGCAAAAAGACCAAGGGTCTGCAGTCCTACAACGGAAGAAAGTATTATACGAATGAAGAAGGTGTGATCCAGACCGGCTGGATCACCTATGATGGGAAGAAACATTTCTTCTTTGATAACGGGAAGATGGCTTCCGAGGAATGGATCGACGGAAAATGGTACAATAAGGACGGAACCCAGACCTACAAGTACACCGCAGTCTGGTCGAAGAATGCAGCAGGAAAGCGGTATGATGACAAAGCGAAGAAGTTCGCAAAGAACAAGTGGGTGACCATCGACCAAAAGCAGTATTATTTTGATGCTTTGGGATACTATGTCAAGGATGCAAAAAAGGTTGGCAATTCTGCAGCCGCACCCACGAAGGTAAAGGCGAACATCAGCTACCGGTCCAAATCGGCGATCATGAACCGCCTGAATCAGATCCGAAAGGAAGCCAAAAAGCTGGGGCTCATCAAGAAGTATACCCCCATCAAGTGGTCCTATGAATTGGAAAAGGCCGCATTTATCCGGGCAGCTGAGGCATCCTTTGTATTTTCTCATTCGCGGCCGGGCAGCAGCGATTTATGGGGAGACGGACTGCCGGGCGGATGCGAGATCATCGCCAGCGGGAATGATCCCATCAGCGCAATCAATCTGTGGTATACGGAAAAAGATGATTATATCCGGGCACATAACGGTGAGACAAATGTGGGTGTGACCGGTCATTACAGTGCCCTGATCAACTCCGAATGTCTGGGAATCGCTTCCTTTGGTGTATCGGCAGGTCGTGGCGGCTCCGGATATAAGGACAGCAGGCGCTATGCCACCAAGGCTCGCAATACCGCAGTTGTTGATGTAAAACCGGAGGACGGAACACTTGTCCTTACGAAAGCGAGTGATCAGTATACTGAAATTAAATCCGTGGATGTCTGCGCAGGTCAGACCGTGAAGGTCAGCGCTATTTTCCGGAATGAATGGTCGAACCTGATCGGACTCGGCAAGTGGTATTCTCTGAACAAGAATATCGCGAAGGTTAATTCTTCCGGTACCATCAAGGGTATGAAGAAGGGAACCACCACCATCGTATTCCGGGACGGCGCCTACAGTGCCAAGCTGACGGTAAAGGTACATTCATCCGTGGACAAGCTGAAATGGAAGAGCGATTCCAAGGGCAAGTGGCTTCAGGAAGCCGGCGGCTGGTACCCGAAGGATCAGTGGCTCACCATCAAGGGTAAGAAGTATTACGCGAAGGAAAATGGATACTTAGTCACCGATCAGTGGTATGGCGGTTACTATTTCCTGTCCAGCGGAGCCCTGAGAAATAATAAAAAGGCAAAATGGCATTCATTTAAAAAGGGATCAAAGTATGGGTATACTTCAACAAAGGTTCTGAAGAATACAACGGTGCGGATCGACAATGCCATCTGTACATTTGACAAAAAGGGATATCTGACCTCATCCTATTGGGTGTGGGATTAAGCCATACCTACATGGATATGGGATTCAGTCATATCCACATGGATATGAGATCCCGTTACTTCCTGATTTGAAGGAGAAAATGAAGGAGGATATGAAGGAGGATATATGAGAGAGATCAATGCGGCAGATATTACAGCTGCAGTGCGTGAAATGTGTATTCAGGCGAATCTGACGCTTGCACCGGATATGGTGCAGGCGTTGGAGAATGCCGGTGAAACTGAAGTTTCCCCTCTGGGGAAGAAGATATTAGGACAGCTGAAGGAGAATCTGAAGCTGGCGAAGGAGGAGCAGATCCCCATTTGCCAGGATACCGGAATGGCTGTCTTTTTCGTGCGCCTGGGACAGGAGGTTCATATCCAGGGAGGACTGACAGAGGCCATCAATGAAGGGGTTCGTCAGGGCTATACCGATGGTTACCTCCGGAAGTCGGTGGTGGGAGATCCCCTGCAGCGGATCAATACCAGAGACAATACGCCTGCCATCATCCACTATGATGTGGTTCCCGGGGAGGAGCTGTCCATCACCATTGCCCCCAAGGGCTTCGGAAGCGAGAATATGAGCAAGCAGTATATGCTGAAGCCGGCAGACGGCATCGAGGGTGTCCGGAATGCAGTACTGAAGACGGTGGGAGATGCAGGTCCCAATGCCTGCCCGCCTTTTGTGGTGGGAGTCGGTATCGGCGGAGATTTTGAGCTTTCCGCCATTTTGGCGAAGAAAGCGCTGACCCGTCCTGCAAATGTGAGAAGCCAGATACCTCACATCCGTCAGCTGGAGGAGGAACTGCTCCGGTCCATTAATTCTCTGGGTATCGGTCCTGCAGGACTGGGTGGACGGAACACGGCTCTGGCAGTCAATATCGAAACCTATGCGACCCATATCGCCGGCCTTCCGGTGGCAGTCAATATGTGCTGTCACGTAAACCGGCATGTGACGGCAGCGTTGTAATAGTAAGGGATGGTTCCGGGCAGGTGACCTCGGACGTCCGATCAATTGGAGGATCAATATGGAAACAGCATTGCAGGTTCCTGCATCCCCGGAGGAGCTCCGGGAGCTTCGGGCAGGGGACTATGTATATCTGAGCGGCACCATCTATACCGCAAGGGATGCCGCACATAAGCGGTTATATGAGAGCCTGACGCAGGGGGAAGCCATTCCCATCTCGCTGGACGGCACATTTTTGTATTATCTTGGGCCCACGCCTGCGCGGGAGGGTCAGGTGATCGGTTCGGCAGGACCAACTACCTCCAGCCGTATGGATAAGTATACGCCCCTACTTCTGAAGCAGGGTCTGGCGGGCATGATCGGCAAGGGCAAGCGCTCGGAGGATGTGCAGCGGGCCATAAAGGAGCGGGGTGCAGTGTATTTTGCTGCAGTCGGTGGGGCCGGTGCGCTGCTTTCGAAATGTATCAAATCGGCGGAGGTTATCGCATACGAGGACCTGGGAACCGAAGCGATCCGAAGGCTCGAGGTTGAGCGTCTTCCGGTGATCGTGATCATCGACAGCGAGGGCAATAATCTGTACGAGTCCGCAGTCCGGAACTTCCAGGAGAAATACGGGAGATAGTCAAAATGGCTAAAAACAGGGCAGAAAACGAAATAAAAACTGCAAATCCGGGAACAAAAACGGGAACAAAAAAGAAAAAGAAGAAAAGGATCAGCAAGAAAGTACGGGTGTTTCTTATTCTGCTTGCCGTGCTTCTGGTGCTGGCAGGAGGCGTTGCCTTATTCCTTCTTCTGACACGGGGAAGCGTTACGATGGAAGGCGCGGTGAAGAACTATTTCAGCGCCGTAGAGGATAAGGATGTTCAGAAGTACATCAAGGTCTGCTATCCGGCGGCATGGTCGGATCACTATGTGGCTAAGGGGACCGAGGTGGATCTGGAGAATCTGGTCAGCAATGTATTTGAGCGCCAGTCGGATACCCATGTTTCCGATATCAGCATGCACCATGTGGAGGAGCTGGAGGACATGTTTGTCCGCCGGATCAGCGACAAGATCAAGGAGCTGTATGACGTGGATCTGTCCATTTCCGCAGTGTACCGTGTCTATTTCCAGATGAACGTAAGCTATGAGGATAACGGGCAGGAGGTTACCTACGAAAGTGATATCAAGACCCGTTATGTGTATAAATACAAGGGAAAGTGGTATTATCTTGCGGACACGCTTCTGCTGATGGATATGGATCTCGACCAGTAGATGACGGAGAGAAGGAGCAGGGAGAAAGCCGAAGGAAATAAAAGAAGGAAATAAAATGAAAAAAGCGGAACTCATCAAATACTTGGGTTGCAAGTCGGATGAGAACCGCTTTTTATATGAGGTGCTGAACGGATTTGAACCGATGATCAGGGAGTTGCAGTCCCACGCCTTACCACTTGGCTACAGCACCTGAATATGTTACCGACAGTTTGGATCTGTCGGGAGCTCCCCGAGTAGGGCTCGAACCTACAACAACTCGGTTAACAGCCGAGTGCTCTACCATTGAGCTAGAACCCTCGCGCCGGTTCCCCGACCTACACCCTTAGCAGGGGCGCCTCTTCAGCCACTTGAGTACATCTCCAGTGCCTGAATCCCTCACCAAGGTTTCGCATGTCACGAAACCAGTGACTTCATCAGTTTGCGTTCTTCAAACGCTTAAATATAATATCAAATACAGCCCCAACTGTCAAGAGTCTCTTTGATCTTGGGGTGAAGGGAGAGAAATAATGAACGAAACCGTAACTGTAAAAAAGAATCGCCTGCATCCCGGGTTTCTTGCTCTGTTTGCTGCAGCGGCGATCGGCTTTTTTGCTCTCAGTACATTTGTAGCCAGACAATATCTGCTGGGCAGATTGACCGGAGATATCGAAGGGGGAAGCAAGGTAGCATATTTCATTCTCACATTTTCCCTGTATCTCATCACAATGATCGCTTTTTCAAAGGCGTTGCAGGAGCTTATAAACCTGATGACGGACCGTGATCGCTATGTGGCGGTGAGGAAGCAGTCCCTGGAGAATCCGGCGGCCCAGGCGATCCATCAGGAGTATCGGAAGAAGATGCGCCGGCTGGCCTTCATCAATGAAGCCATCACGGACATCCTTGTGGTCAGCCTTCTTATGCTTTATATCCTGAAGGGCGGCAGCCGCAGTCAGTTTACCTGGGTGGTATTTTTAGTCTGCATTATCATGGGCATCAATCCAGTCAGTTCATCATTTAAAAAGAAGGAGGAGGCTAAGCGCCGGGCGATCCTTCTGGAGAACTGTGACCCGCGGCTCTCTTTTGATGTGTATGAGCTGTATCGCATGGAGGTCCTGCCCAGGATCATACGGAATCAGACCCTGTTCTATCAGGCCACCGCGTGCTTCTATCTGGGGGATTACGCTGAAATGGAGCGCAAGCTGGGGCAGATGGAAGGAACCATGATGTTCCAGATGAAGGGAGGGCGGATCCTTCTTCTTGGACTTGCGGCGGTGGATCAGGGAAGGATGGATCTTTTCCACAAATATTCCGAGGAGCTGCATGTGCTGGAAACTGCACCCCGGCAGCTGGCGGTGACGGAAAAGTATTATCAGGATATCCGCAGGGACTGGCAAGGACGGCTGGATCTGATCAGTGAGGATCCTTCCAAAGCGCTCCCATACGTACAGAAGGAACTGGAAGACGGAAAGCATCCTCTGTTCTGGATGGATTTCACCTATCAGCTGGCATGGATCCAGCTCTATCAGGGTGATAAGGAACGGGCAAAAGAGAATCTCCGACTGGTTGCGGAACGCGCGGGAACCATGGCAATTCGTGAAAAAGCACAAAAGTTGTTAGATGTTGTGTGAAAGAGTTGCAAAACAACAAAATATAGTGTACACTATAGTAGTTATAGTGCCCGAAGTGTATCATGATACATTTTTTTTGGAAAAAAATACAGGGAAAACACTACAGCCCAAGGCGTTTCAAGTCAAAGAATAATCATCGGAGAGTGAGGAAATGGGTGCAGAATTAAGAAAGTATGACGAGTATCCGGAAGAAGATCTGGACTTCATCCGTGAACTGGAGGAAGAGGAAGAAGAGATCCTGTCCGGGAATCGAAGAGATGCTCGTTATGTGACGAGGGAAATGGTTCCTGAGCTTCGAGCGCTTCGGGAACAGCAGAGGGAATTTGAGCAAAGAACTTCGGCCGTTTCCGGAAAAACAGGACAGAAGAGCTCCGGAGGTCAGATCTCCTTACCGAAGACCAGAAAAACGGTGGTTGCGGAAGCAAGACCGGTGAGGCGGGCATCCTCGGGTAGGATCCGCAGTCAGGAGGAGGTAAGACCGACCCAGAGACCGGGAGCCGAAGGAAGACCTCAGCAGAGACCCCAGCAAAGACCGGCACGTCCGGGCGTACGTGCGGAGGGCGGAGGAAACTCCGGAAGAACTCCGGGCGGCGGAGGTGGAGGCGGAGGAAACTCCGGTAATCGAAGACCACCCTCCGGAGGCGGCGGAAAGAAGAGCCTTTCCCAGAAGTTTGAAACGAGCTTCCAGAATAACAAGCCGTTGTTCTTCTTTATTTCAAGAGCAATGATCCCTGTGATCTTTATATTCTATGAGGCGGTGTTTAATCTGACCACGGTTCGTGACTTCTTCGGAATGCATGCGATCTTTATCATCCTGTTCTCCGTATTCTACGGACTGCTTGGATCTCTGGTTTCATCCATTGCCAGAAGCAGGAAGGTAAATATGATCGTGAAGGCCATTGTGATCTTCATTCCGGTCATTCCGTTCCTGATAGAATATTTTGTATACCTTCAGTTCAAGGTATTTTATGATCTGAACACGGTACTTCATGGTGCAGCGGATGCTGCCGGTGGTTTCAAGGCCGATATCTTCCGTCTCATCACCTCCTGGCAGGGTATCTACCATATCGTTCTGTACCTGCTGCCCACTGCAGCGTTCCTGTTCTTCGAGCTGAAGATCGATAAGAAACACCTGCTTTCACTGAAGACAGGCGTTCGACGTAAGGTTAAGATGGCGATCGTATCCGTAGGATGCTACCTTGTAGCATTGCTTCTGATCTTCTGCATCAAGTCCTATCGTCAGGTTTATACAAATGAGTACTATTTCGAAAGCGCCGTTACGGACTTCGGTTTCATAACCGGTATCCGTAAGGAGATATGGCGGAAGATGACAAATGCGGATTCAAAGCGTGGCTTTGAGGTTTCCTCCGGAGATAAGGATGTTTCAACCGAGGGCGGCGATCCGGGATCCACAGAAGGCGGTAAGACACCTTCCTCAGAGACCGGAAGCACACAGGTTGCTACAACGGAGGCAAAGAAGACCTACGGACCGAACCGGCTGCCGATCTCCTTCTCCGAGCTGGCCGAAAAGGATGAAGGGCAGTATGCAGAGCTGGATTCCTATGTGGGCTCACTCAATGCAACGATGGAGAATGAGTACACCGGACTCTTCAAGGGAAAGAACCTGATCTTCCTTTCCTGTGAGGCGTTCAGCGGAGATATCATCGATCCGAAGCTGACACCGACCCTGTACCGTATGTCTACGAAGGGTATCAACTTCACGGACTACATCGAGCAGGCAACTGCCGGTACCACAGGTGGTGAGTATCAGAATATCATGGGTATGCTGCCGACCTTGGGTGGACAGTCCATGAAGCAGACGGCAACCTATAATAACTACTGGACCATGGGAAGTCAGCTGGATCGGCTGGGCTACTATGGAAAGATGTATCATAACAATGACTATACTTACTACAGTCGTGATAAGACCCATATAAATCTGGGTTACTGTGATGGCTTCGAGGGTGTCGGAAATGGTGCCGAGGAGTACATCTCAGGCGGTTGGCCGGAGAGTGATGTGGAGATGATCGAAGGAACACTTCCGCAGTACATCAACAAGCAGCCGTTCAACATTTACTACATGACCGTCAGCGGACACTCCATTTACGGTAAGGATGTAAACAACATGTCCCGGAAGCACTGGGATAAGGTTGAGAATCTTCCGTACTCTGAGCCGGTCAAGGGTTATATCGCAGCAAACCTCGAGCTTGAGGATGCCATGACCTACCTGATCGACCAGCTGGAGAAGGCCGGAATCGCAGATGATACCGTAATTGTTATGGCAGCGGATCATTTCCCCTACGGTCTGGATAATGATGCAGCCCTCGGCGAGATGCCTTATCTGTCAGAGCTGTATGGCTACAACGTAACAAACTATATGCAGCGTGACCACAACCGCCTGATCATTTGGAGTGGCTGTCTGGAGAAGATGGATCCCATCATTGTGGATACACCGACCAGCGCCCTGGATATCCTTCCGACACTTTCGAACCTGTTCGGAACCGAGTGGGATTCCAGACTGCTCCCGGGACGTGATGTCTTCTCAAATGCAACACCGATCTCATTCAATATGAGCTACAACTGGAAGACGGATAAGGGTCAGTATGTTGGTGGTGAGTTCACACCGAACAGTGCAGCGGAGAAGCTTCCGGATACCTATGTGGAAGATATGAGCGCGCTGGTACGAAATAAGATCAACTACTGCTACGGTGTTCTGGATACAGACTACTTCGGACATTTGTATAATCTGGGTGTATTCCCTGAGGTTAAGAAGGAATACGATTATACGAAGAATAAGAATATGAAACCGTACACACCGACTCCTGCAAATGGAAGTACGGAGGAGAAGAAGGACAGCGGAACCGGAACGGATGGCGGAACCGGAACCGACGGAGGAACCGGAACCGATGGAGGAACCGGAACCGACGGAGGAACCGGAACTGACGGAGGAACCGGAACCGACGGTGCAGCCGGAACGGGCGGTACCGTACCGGACGAAGGTGCCCTGGGTGAATAACTACGAAATGAATCGTAGCGAATAACAAAAGAAAGAACCCCGCAGCGATGTGCTGCGGGGTTTTCCTTTTGCTATTACGTATTCGGTATTCGATCGGTCGGATCCGCTTACTGATTGGATCCGTTTATCGGTCGGATCCGCTTACTGATTGGATCCGGGGAAGTCGATGCCGTTCTCTACCAGAGACTGTGTTGTGGTCTGCTGTGCCGGTGTATAGGATGCCAGTGCATCCTCGGTTGCGGTTGCCTGCTGACTCATACCGGGCATCTGCGGGTTCATGCCGGGCATCTGCGGGTTCATGCCGGGCATCTGCGGGTTCATGCCGGGCATCTGCGGGTTCATACCGGGCATCTGCGGGTTCATGCCGGACATATCAGGGGTTTGCTGCGGTATATTTGCCTCAGCGTTTCCTGCTGCATCCGTGCCAGCCGGTGCATACGGATTCATCTGTGCGGCTGCGGAGTTCAGGAAGGGGTTGAGCATCGGGTCTGCCGCATTTTCGCGGGCAATGCTCTGGAGCTTCGAAAGCTCCTTCATCTTCTTTCTGGACATGATAGCCAGGAAGATGCATAAGCCTACCATTAATACCAGGAAGCCGAAGATCAGGAATTTGGAGAAGCGGGTCTGGGTTGCATCCATGGTAAGGTAACGGATATTAACGTTGGCGTCCGTGATATCAACCTGGTTCAGTGCCTGCTTGTAGAAGCCTTCGATCTCCTTATCCATGGATTCGATGCAGCCCTGCAATTCAAGGGTTTCCATGGGAATATCCTTTGTTTCTCCGTTAAGATACTGGACCGTTGTGGTAACCATGGCTTCCAGCTTTTCGATGTCGCTCTTGCTCTTTACCATGATGGGCATCACAGAACCGTCATCCAGAACGATCGCGTAATGCTGATCGGTTCCGGCGGGAATGAAGCCGTTGATCTTATGCTTGGTCTCTGCGAAGTTGCCGAGAACGAAACGTACATGCAGTGTTACATAATCACCTTTTTCGGGCGTTGCGCCGTCAGCGATGATCTGGTTCAGACTCTTGGTCTTGCCCATGAACATATACTCGCCGACGATGATGCCGTCGATCGCTGCGACGATGGTGAAGACCACAGCAAGGATGATCCAAAGGATAAAACTTACCTTGTACTGCGATTTGGTTTTTACAGTTGTTGCCTGTGCCATGAGGACACTCCTTTCATTTTTAAGGCATTGCGCCGATAATTACACATGGAGTATTATAGTAAAGGAACTGACAAAAGGCAAACGGTTTTTATTATATTTATAATGTAATTGTATTGCTTTGTTTAAGAGGAGAAAATGATTTGGACCAGATCAGAAGTATGCTAAAGGAATATACGGAACGAACCCTTTCTCCCTGGCATATGCCGGGGCATAAAAGAAGGGATCGGTTCGGGGAAATGTGGGATGATATCTTCCACATGGATGTGACGGAGGTGCCCGGCACCGATGACCTGCATCATGCCTCGGGTCCCATCCGTGCGTCTCAGGAGGAGGCAGCCCGGATCTACGGGGCGGACTACAGTCATTATCTGGTGAATGGATCCACCGGCGGATTACTGGCTGCGATCTATGCATCGGCAGAGCTGTGGAAGCAGCGGGGACTGGAAGGACCGATCTATCTAGTGGCAGCCAACTGTCACAAGTCTGTCTGGAATGGACTCCGTCTGGTGGGTGCGGAGACGAAGGTGCTGCTTCCCACGGGAGATCCGGAGTATGGACCGGTGCAGAGCGACGCGCTTTCAGAGGCACTGGATGAATTGGAAGATAAGGAGCAGGTGGCAGGCTGTATCATCACTTCCCCCACCTACGGCGGGGCCTTTTCTCCACTGGGAGAGCTTCATGCAGTGCTGCATGAGTACGGGATCCCGCTCATTGTGGATGAGGCCCACGGAGCACATTTGCCCTTCTGCTCAGATCTGTCCTGGCACAGCGGTCTGTACTGGAAAGCGGAATATGTGGTTCAGAGTTTACATAAAACCCTGCCGTCTCTGACGCAGACGGCCATCCTGCATGTGAACGGTGAGGCGGAGGAAGCGGAAGTACAAAAGCAGCTTGCGGTATTTCAGTCAAGCTCCCCGTCCTATCTGCTCCTGGCTTCGGCAGAGCAGGCGGTGGATTGGGCGGACCGGAATCGGGAGGCGCTGGATCAGTATGTCTGGAGGATGCGTGTATTCCGGGAGGATCTGGGAAGCTCGCTGAAACGCCTTACCCTGGTTGACTTTCCTGAGGACGGGGACCCCACCCGGCTGATGCTGCGGCTGAAGGACAAACCGGAGGATGAAGCGCAGGGTCCTGTGATGTATGGTCTGGAAATGGCGGCCTGGCTGGAGCAGGAAACCGGCGTTGTTGTGGAGCTTGCGGAGACTGATGCGTTGATCCTGATCGGGACTGCCTGCGATACGGAAGAAGAGCTGGAACATTTGAAGGAAGCACTGCTCCGTCTGGAGGATGAGATAAAGAAGAGGGAGCGCAGGAGAAAACGTGCGGCCAACCGAAAAGCCAGAGCCGAGGCCGAGCTGAGAGCGAAAGCAGAGGAGGAGCGGAAGGCCAGGGAATACGAAGCAATGCGGAAGAGAGCGGAAGAATCGAGCGAAGCGCTGGTGGTGGATCTGGATGAAGCGTTGGCAGGGGAGGATCCCGATGACGAAGAAGACAGTGAGATCACCGAGGTTCTGAAGGCGGATCCCCTTCCGAAGGTTGGAGACTTCGTGCAGCGGGATATCTATGTATATCCGCCGGGGATCCCCATTCTCCGCGGCGGAGAGAGAGTTACGGAAGCGGCCCTGGAACGGCTGAAGAAGGAACGGGCAGCGGGACGCAGGATCTATGGGTTGTAGTAAGGGTACGGCTGGTGGTTGAGTTCATTAAGCATTTGTGATAAAATACTGATTTAATCAGGCCATGCGCCTTAAAAAAGGAGTAAACGAATGAAAAAGAAATTATTCGCAGCGATACTTACATGTGCACTCGCTTTTGCTATGGTTGGGTGCGGATCTGAAACAGGGGATACCTCCGCAGCTTCTTCGGAATCAGGGGCAGCTTCAGGAACAGAGGCTGGAACAGCAGCTTCCTCCAGCTCCGACAGCAGTGATTTCAGAGGCTCTGTCAGCGGAACGACCTACACAAATTCCTATTTGAACATCAGCTTCACCTCTCCGGGATCGGACTGGATGTTCTCCGATTCAAAGGATCTTGCGGCAAGAGTGAACAAGGCAGGTGAGGATCTTGAGAAGTATACCCTGGCGGATATTGCAGGAGGAAAGATCTTCCCGGCAATGATGTGCACAAATATGAAGACCGGTGAATCTACATCCCTGATCCTGTCTTCTTTTGATCAGACAAAGGATGAGAAGACCGTGATCGAGGCAACGGCCAAGCAGATGGAGCAGTCGATCGCATCCGGAGATACCAATCTCAAGTGCGAGGTAAAGGAAGGCAGCCGCATCGGTTCAACCTACTATGTAGATATATCATATAGCCAGAGCGGTGTGGAGCTCTATATGCGTCAGTATTATATCTTCAAGGATGGCGTAGCTTCCACCATCACGATCACATCTACATCTCAGGATGGTGTGAAGGCACTGGATGACGCCTGGAAGTAAGAGGGCATAAGAATACAGAGGAGAAGCAGTCTTCGGAAATGTTCCGGGGGCTGCTTTTTCTTGCTATTTTGCAAAGAATCACGTAAAATGAAGGTAGGTATGCGCGCATACTGTATACAAAGTACAAGTATACAATCCGGAGAACGAAATGGGGTTCCGAAGGGGGAAGTATGGCAGAAAAAATCGTAAAAACAGCATTTGCGAAGATCAATCTGGGACTGGATATCATCGGCCGAAGAGAGGACGGATATCATCTGGTCCGAATGATCATGCAGCAGATCGGGCTTTGGGACAGACTTACATTTCAAAAGAGTGATGTGCCGGGGATCCGGCTGCTTGTGTCGGAGCAGAGTACCCTGCCGGATCTGGAGGATATGCCTGTGGATGACAGGAATCTGATCGTCAGGGCGGCCAGGGCAGTGATGGAGCGGTATGGGACCCGTTCCGGACTGGAGATCTGCCTGGAGAAGCACATCCCCATGGCAGCGGGAATGGCCGGAGGAAGCACGGACTGCGCAGCGGCACTCATGGGAACCGCAGAGCTGTTTGAAACCGGAAGTACCCCGGAGGAGCTGGCGGAGCTGGGCGTAAAGCTGGGGGCCGATGTGCCCTACTGCCTGCTGGGCGGAACGGCCCTTTCCGAGGGGATCGGTGAGGTGCTGACAGAGCTGCCGCCCCTGAAAGGCTTCCGGTATCTGATCATAAAGCCGGAATTCGGCGTATCCACGAAGGAAGTATATCAGGCCTACGATGCCCTGCCGGAGGGAGAGATCACCCATCCGGATATCGACGGTATGGCAGAGGCCATTCGAAAGGGTGATCCGGAAGGTGTCAGAACGCGTCTCGGAAATGTACTTGAATACGTTACGGTCCGCCTGCACCCGGAGATCCTGAGGATCGAAGACAGAGTGAAGGAGCTTGGAATCACTTCCACCATTATGACGGGCAGCGGACCGACTGTATTTGGCCTGATCCCGGAAGAGGAAGAGATCTCGGTTGATACGGAAGCTCTGAAAAGGACACTGGCGGAGGATGGGATCCCGGCACAGGTCTTTGTGGTGGGAAAGGAGGAGCAGAATGAAACTGGAATTTGACCCTGCAGAGTATCTGCCCTTACGGGAAGTCGTCTTTAAAACCTTAAGAAATGCCATTATCCATGGGGAGTTAAAACCCGGAGAGCGGTTAATGGAGGAGAAGCTGGCCAAGAGTCTGGAGGTCAGCAGGACGCCGGTGCGTGAAGCCATCCGGATGCTGGAGCTGGAGGGGCTGGTGGTCATGCTGCCCAGAAAAGGAGCCGAGGTAGCCCGGATCACGGTGGAGGACCTGGAGGAGGCTCTGGAGGTCCGTATGGCCATCGAGGATCTTTCGGTGCGTCTGGCAAGTCTCCGGATCGATGATGAGGGGAAGGAAAAGCTTCGAAAGGCGGCTGCCGCATTTGATTCTGCACTGGAGCAGAAGGATGTGGTGAAGATCGTGGAGAAGGACGAGCGATTCCACGATGTCATATTTGAGGCCACCAAGAATCGACGGCTGATCAATCTGGCACACAGTCTGCGGGAGCAGGTGTATCGTTACCGCTATGAGTATGTGAAGGATTTCAGCTCCCACGATAAGCTGTCCCGTGAGCACATCCGTATCATGGAAGCAATCCTGAACGGAGATGTGGTTCGGGCGCAGCAGGCCATGAGAGGACACATTTACGACCAGCTGCAGCGCGTCATTCAGATCATTCAGATCGAAAATGGAGATATGATGCCGGAGGAGGAATAGCGGCATATAACGGAGGATAGAATATGAAGGGTATTTTTATTACCATGGAAGGACCGGACGGTGCGGGAAAAACCACCCAGATCCGGAAATTATCCGAGGCGCTGCAGGAGCAGGGCTATGAGGTCATCATCACCCGGGAGCCGGGAGGAACTGCCATCAGTGAGGCGATCCGGGGCATCCTTCTTGACCCGGAGCATAAGGAAATGAAGTCATCCACGGAGCTTCTGCTCTATGCGGCGGCCCGTGCGCAGCTGGTGGCTGAGGTGATCGGACCTGCAGTGGATGCGGGAAAGGCAGTGATCAGTGACCGATTCGTGGATTCCTCCGTGGTTTACCAGGGCATAGCCAGGGGGCTGGGCGTGGAGACCGTGTATGAGGTGAATCGGCCGGCCATCGGAAAATATATGCCGGATGTGACGATCCTGCTGGATCTTCCGGCAGAAATCGGGATCGCAAGAAAGAAGGATCAGGCGGAGCTGGACCGTATGGAGCAGGAGTCGCTGGATTTCCACAGGAAGGTGGCCGAGGGCTACCGGCAGCTGGCAGCCCGTGATCCGAAGCGGATCCAGGCCATAGATGCCACTTTACCGATTGATGTGATCTGTGATATGATAAAAGATAAGGTTTATAGTGCTATCCAATCGAAGTGATCCAACGAAACCCGATCGGGAGAAGGGAGGTCAGCGTATGGATTTTCAACATATTATCGGACATGAGGATATCATCCGGCATTTCAAGAGCAGTATAGAGATGGACCGGGTAGGACATGCATACATCATCTGCGGTGAGGATGAGAGCGGAAGAAGTTCTCTGGCATTTTCCTTTGCCAAGACGCTGCAGTGTGAGGTCGGTGGCTTTGATCCCTGCAATGAATGCCCTTCCTGTAAGAAGGCTGATTCCGGGAACCATCCGGATATCATCATGATTCAACATGAAAAACCGAATCTCATCTCCGTGGAAGAGGTCCGCACACAGCTGATCGATACCATGGAAATCCGCCCGTACAGCGGAAAGTACAAGATCTATATCATCAATGACGCCCAGCTCATGCAGGCGCCGGCGCAGAATGCGCTGCTGAAGACCATCGAGGAGCCGCCGCAGTACGGCATCGTGATCCTGATCACGAACTCCCTGGAGAAGCTTCTTCCCACCATCGTTTCCCGATGTATTACGCTTAGCACCAAGCCCATCAAGGAACGGGACATGGAGGAGTATCTCAGAGAGAGCTATGATCTGGATGAGAAGCGGATCCGTTTCTGTGTGGAGTACGCGCAGGGAAATCTGGGAAAGGCGATCCTGCTGGCGACGAATGAAGAGTATGAAGGGCTGATCCGTTCCGTGATCCAGCTGGAGAAGAATATCTTCGACATGGATATGGAGGATATCGCCTTTGCCATAGAGTCCTGTACCAATTACAAGATGAGTATCGGCGAATATCTGGATCTGATGATGGTCTGGTATCGGGATATCCTGATGCTGAAGGTGACCGGAAAGTACGACAAGCTCATTTTCCAGGAGGAGTACTCCACCATCAAGGATCAGGCAAAGTACCTGTCCTACAACGAGCTGGAGGACAAGGCCCGGGCGGTTGAGAACGCAAAGAAAAGAATTGCGGCAAATGCGCGATTGGAGGACGTTATGCGCCTTCTGATCATGACGTTGAAGGAGAAATAGGATGAAAGAGGTGATCGGCGTTCGTTTTCGTAAGAACGGACGTATCTATTATTTTGATCCCAGGGACAATGAGGTTCAGCTGGGAACAAAGGTGATCGTAGAAACAAGTCGCGGCATCGAGTACGGCTGGGTCGTACTGGATCGCCGGGAAGTCGATGAGGAGATGATCCAGGGCGGGCTGAAGCCCATCCAGCGTCTGGCGACAGAGCAGGATGAGCAGCGGTTCATCACGAATCAGGAGAAGTCCAGACGGGCGTACGAAATCTGTATTCAGAAGATCCGTGAGCATGACCTGAAAATGAAGCTCATTTCCGCAGAATATGCATTTGATAACAATAAGATCATGTTTTACTTTACCGCGGACGGACGTGTGGATTTCCGTGAGCTGGTAAAGGATCTGGCATCCATCTTCCGTACCAGGATCGAGCTTCGGCAGATCGGAGTGCGGGATGAATCGAAAATGTGCGGTGGAATCGGTATCTGTGGAAGAGAGCTTTGCTGTCATTCCTATCTGGCTGACTTCATTCCGGTATCCATCAAGATGGCAAAAGAGCAGAGCCTGTCTCTGAATCCCACCAAGATCTCCGGTGTCTGCGGACGACTGATGTGCTGCCTGAAGCATGAGCAGGACACCTATGAGTATCTGAACTCAAAGCTTCCCAACGTGGGAGACCGTGTGACTGCATTTGACGGTGTGTCCGGAGAGGTAGCATCCCTGAATGTGCTTCGTCAGAAGGTGAAGATCTATGTGACCGACGAAGAGGGAAACAAGGAGCTGGTGGAATATAAGGTAGAGGAGCTGGTATCCGGCCCCAGAGGCCGCAGGTTTGAAGCGGATGAAGCCCAGCTGGATGAAGAACTTTCCGAGCTGGTGGATTTTGTGGATGCGGAAGCCGGCGAAGAAAAGCCGCAGCCCAGACGGCGGAAGAACGGCGGTGCCGAGGAAGACCATAAAGAAGGAAAACAGGGAAAGAACCGCGCTGGTCGCGGCGGACGCGGAGACCAAGGCGAACGCGGCGACAAGGCTGAGCGAGGCGGTCGTGGAGATAAGAGCGAACGCGGCGAACGCGCCGGACGCGGAGACCAAGGCGAACGCGCTGGACGCGGAGACCAGGGCGAACGCGGCGAGAGGAAGAATCGTGAGCGTAGAGACGGCGGAAAGAAGCAGGGTGGATTCCCGGGTGGCAAAGGCAAAAACCGTCCGGAGGACAGACACCCGAACAATGATGGCAAGCAGAACCATCAAAATCAGCAGAATCAGCAAAGTCATAACGGTCACAGAAGAAATCGTCCGAACCGCAGACCGGAAAACCGGGGTAATCGCGGAGGACAGGGACAGTAAACGAAGAAGTCTGTTAAAGTCAGACGGCCCGAGGTTCCTTTGGAGGGAGACATATGGAAGAGGATCAGCTGCTTCTTTTGGGCGAACGAATAGACGATTTAGAGGTAAATGGGTTCCGGATCATCCAGAACCCATCCTTTTTCTGCTTTGGAATGGATGCGGTGCTGCTGGCGAACTTTGCCAGAACCCGGCGGAAGGACCGGGTGATGGATCTGGGAACCGGCACCGGGATCATCCCGCTCCTCCTTACTGCAAAGGAAAAATGCGCCGCCTGCGACGGCCTTGAGCTGCAGGAGCCGGTGGCGGAAATGGCGGGGCGCAGTGTAAAACTGAACCGGGCGGAGGAGAAGATCCGGATCCTGCAGGGAGATATCCGTGAGGTGCCGGAAATATTTGATAGGGGAAGCTATGATGCAGTTACCTGTAATCCCCCGTATATCAAGGAAACAAGCGGTTTACATAATGATACATCTTCCTATAACCTGGCGAGACACGAGATCGCGGTATCCTGGGAAGATGTGGTACGTGCAGCGGCTTTCCTGCTGAAGCCCGGAGGCTGCTTCACACTGGTGCATAAGCCCTTCCGTCTGCCGGAGCTGATGCAGACGCTGAAGGAATATAAGCTGGAGCCGAAGCGGATGCAGATGGTTCAGCCCTACAGAGATAAGGAACCCAACATGGTCCTGCTGGAGGCGGTGCTGGGCGGAGGCCCGCAGCTGACAGTGCTACCGGCCCTTGTGGTATACGAATCTGACGGAAGTTATACACGGCAGGTTTTGGACATGTATGGAAAACCGTGAGAGGTCAGGTATGCTGCAGGCGGTATAACCATGGAACATAAGGACTGCTGTATATGAAAAAGTCTTAGTGCATATAGACAGAATGGAAAGGAGGAACGGAATGTCCGGATGTTTATATCTGGTGGCAACACCCATCGGTAATCTGGAGGATATGACCTTTCGTGCGGTGCGGATCCTGCAGGAAGCAGACGAGATCGCAGCGGAAGATACCAGAAACAGTCGAAAGCTGCTGACACATTTTGATATTCACACCTCCATGACCAGCTACCATGAGTTCAATAAGTATGACAAGGCCGAGGTGCTGGTTCAGAAAATGTCGGAGGGACGGACCATTGCTCTCATTACGGATGCAGGAACACCGGGGATCTCCGATCCCGGGGAGGTTCTGGTTCAGAGATGCTATGAGGCGGGGATCCCGGTGATACCGGTTCCCGGAGCCTGTGCCGCCGTAAATGCGCTGGTGGCCTCCGGGCAGGGAACAAGGCGGTTTTCCTTTGAGGCATTTTTACCCCAGGATAAAAAAGAGAGGAGACAGGTTCTCCGGGAACTGCAGGCGGAGACCCGGACCATCGTACTTTACGAGGCCCCGCATCGTCTGGTAAAAACCCTGGAGGAGCTTGCTGAGGTACTGGGAGACCGGCCGGTGACGATCTGCAAGGAGCTTACGAAAAAGCATGAGAGTTTTCGAAAGACCACGCTCAGAGAGGCACTGGAATTCTTTCAGGAGGAAGAGCCCAGGGGAGAGTATGTCCTGGTGATCGCAGGAAAGACCAGAGAGGAACAGGAGCAGGAACGGCAGGCGCAGTTCGAGGATCTGTCCATTCCGGAGCATATGGCACATTTTCTTGAGGAGGGAATGACGGAGAAGGAGGCCATGAAGGCCGTGGCACAGGAACGGGGAATACCGAAACGAGAAGTGTACCAGGCCTGGCTGGAGGAAAAAAAATAAGCGGAGTTCTATTTTTAACAATAATTTAATAGCATTTCATTTGTTACTATGGTAACATTAAAAAATCAGTACTCGTTGTAGTTTTTTTGGAGGTACATGATAATGGGTAGAAAAGCGTCCAAAGCAAGCGGAAACATCTTTTATATAGCTCGGATGCAGGCGGCAGAACGCAATGGAACATTTACCAGCAGAGAAAAAGCAGCACTTCAGCTGGGGATCGAGCGAAGCCGGTTAGCGCGGATCGAGCTTAACAAGATCGAGCCTTACGCAGAGGAAGTGCTGATCATGTCGAGAGAATATGATGCACCGTATCTGTGTGTGGATTTTTGTAACAATACCTGTCCGATCGGGATGGAGCGGGCTTTGGGAAAGGTTCGGAAGATTGAGAATCATGACTCGCTGGAGCGGTTGTCACTTCGATTCCTCAGCAGTGCGCAATCCATTGATGATATTTCCAAGAAGCTGGTGAATATTTCAAAGGACGGACAGATTACAGAGGAAGAGTACGAAACCTTTCATAAGGTACTTCGTGCCATGGATGAGCTTTCCGATGATATCAAGAGCATAAAGGCATATATCAGTTCACATCCGGTTTTACGCAGCAGATTTGATATGGATCTGCACATTTGACCGCCGGAATCCGTCTAAACTGTGAAATATAACAGTTTTTCTTGTGAAACTTGACAACATGGTGTAAAATAATTTCACAATCGTTATATTTCATAAGTAAAGGAGGGACACACTATGGCATACGTAATCAGTGATTCGTGCATCGGCTGTGGTGCGTGCGCAGGAACTTGCCCGGTAGGTGCAATTTCTGACAATGGCGGACAGTTTGTTATTGACGAGAATATGTGCATCAGCTGTGGCGCTTGCGCCGGTGGATGCCCGGTAGGAGCTATCTCCGAGGGTTAATTACCGGTTACCGGAACGCAAATGGGGCATACTCCAAGGAGCATGTCCCATTCTGTGTCTTTATGCAGTATATCCCCTGTTACGGGTTATGATCGAATAACCTCCTTTCTTCCGCGGTCGACGGAGGTAAGCATGTGTGATAGTTACCGTTTTCCGCGGATATGATCAATCGGATGTTCCTTCTTATCATAAAATGGAAGAGGGACTCATTTCAAGAAAAACAGGTTGCATTCTGGTTGCATGCAACAAATAGAGGCGAAAAAAGAGAGGCGGTCTGAATGAGACGAGAACGCATCAGTAAAGATAAAATAAAATATATCCTGGATCAGGCGGACCTGGAGGAGCGGAATATCGACGTGAAGGAATTAAAGCACGGCTCCGGAAAGGCCAGCGCTCTTTTTGATGAGCTGATGGAGATGACACGGGACGTATTCGAACTCGAGGATGGACCGGTTCCGCTTATGGTGGAGGCCATTCCCACCAGTAAGGGCGGACTTGTGGTTTATATCAGCAAGGTGGAGAATCCGGATGAACTGGATACCCGGTTTTCCCGCTTCACCGGAAACGGTGATCTTGATCCCGAGGATGATCCCGAGGATGATCCCGAGGACTTTGATCCGGCGATGAATGGGGAACTTGAACCCATGGATCCGGATATGGATGATGAAGAGGAAGATGACGAGGACTGGGAAAATCTGGATGAGCTGGTTAAAGATGACAATCAGCCGGGGAACGGACCGGATGAGAACGGTCAGATGGGACCCGACGGCATTCAGATCCAGCAGGGACCTGAGATCCGAGCAGAGATCAATATCCCGAAGTCCTCTCAGATCAACCCGCAGGACATCATGAGCATGATCGACAACATCGTGTCAGGCCTTGCGGATAAGGTGGGCGCGCAGGCGATCGTAAAGGGACCGAAGCCTCCGGGAAGCAAACCGGAAACGAGGGCACCCAGGGGAGACGAGCAGGATCCCTTTGCACTCTATGAATTTAAGGATATCCAGAGTGTGATCCAGGCTTCCAAGCTGGTGGGAATGCACTATGACAGCGAAAATGTGCTGTATAAGAACCCGGTGAACAACCGATTCTATCTGTACCTGGGAAAAGGACGAAACACAAGGGATGAGTTCAATCAGGTCTGCGTGATCATGAATGAATTCGGAACCCGCTGCAGCGCATCCTATGCATCGAAGGAGTTCTTTGAGGAGCATACCACCAAGATCCTGGACGATGCGCTGATCCAGCTGGAGGAGCTGGACTGAGTCAGTTGGACGGACTCAACCGGAGAGGCTGGTTTGAGAAGGAAGCAGAATCAGGCAGAGAAATAAAGAGAAAATAAAGAGAGTGTGACACCTTACCGTGCCACACTCTCTTTTGTTATGTCTATTTCTTTTCCGAAATAATACGTGTCGCTACATTTTTTAGAACTGCTCCTTCACTGCAGCGATAACCGCATCGGTTGTGATACCGAAGTGCTCGAACAGCTTTCCTCCGGGGGCAGATGCTCCGAAGCCGGTCATGCCGATCTTCTTCCCGGAAAGTCCCACATAGCGCTCCCAGCCAAAGGTGGAAAGTGCCTCAACCGAAACACGCTTTGTAACGGCAGCGGGAAGGACCTTCTCCTGATAGTCAGCGGACTGATCTGCGAAGAGATCCATACAGGGCATGCTGACAACCCGTACATCGATACCGTCAGTCAGAAGCTTCTCACGCGCTTCCACCGCCAGCTGAACCTCGGAACCGGTAGCGATGATGATGGCATCCGGAGTTTCCTTTGTGCTGTCCTCAAGGATATAAGCACCCTTCAGGGCTTCCTTGGAGGAGCCTGCCAGCTGCGGCAGATTCTGACGGGAAAGCACAAGGGCTGTGGGCTTTGTCTTACTGGTCTCGGCGAAGTACCATGCAGCGGCTGTTTCCATGGCATCCGCCGGGCGGAATGCATAGAAGTTCGGGAGTGCGCGGAGCATAGCCAGCTGCTCGATGGGCTCGTGTGTCGGACCGTCCTCGCCTACACCGATACTGTCGTGTGTCAGGACATAGGTCAGAGGAGCCTGCATCAGAGCGGAAAGTCTTGCCATAGGCTTTACATAGTCACTGAATACAAAGAAGGTGGAGACGAAGGGGCGAAGTCCGCCGTGGAGCCAGATACCGTTTCCGATGGCAGCCATGGCCAGCTCGCGCACGCCGAAGTGCAGGTTGCTGCCCTCCGGGGTCTCCTTGGAGAAATCTCCCATATCCTTCATATAGGTCTTGGTGGAAGGTGCCAGATCCGCAGCGCCTCCGAAGAAGTTGGGGATCTTATCCTTCATATAGTTGATGAGCTTGCCGGATACGTTCCGTGTTGCTTCCGGTGCATCGCAAATGTGCCAGAATGCCTCGTCATCATAGAGCTTCTCAGCATAGTTCTCATCATGATACTCATCCCAGAGCTTTGCCAGATCCGGGTTTGCGGAACGCCATGCAGCGAAGAGCTCATTCCAGGCGTCTTCGGCCTTGGCATTCTCTGCCGCGATGGCAGCATAATTATCGTAGATATCCTGCGGAACTGCGAAGGGAGTGCTATCCTCCCAGCCCAGGTTCTCACGGAGTGCCGCTACATTTTCCACGCCGAGAGGCTCGCCGTGTGCGGAAGCCTTGCCTTCCTTGGCAGGACAGCCGGCACCGATCTTGGTCTTGATCTCGATCATGGACGGGCGTGTGGTGTCCGCCTTTGCCTCCTCGATGGCTGCGAGAATGGCGTCCGGATCATTTCCGTCCTCAACGCGGAGCGTCTGGAAGCCGAAGGCCTCGAAGCGCTTCTGCACGGACTCGCGGAAGGCGATATTTGTACCGCCCTCGATGGAAATGTCGTTGGAATCGTAAAGCACGATCAGCTTGGACAGGCCCAGGGTACCTGCAAGAGAGAAGGCCTCGTAGGAGATACCCTCCATCATGCAGCCGTCACCGCCAAGAACGTAGGTATAATGATCCACAACGGGATAATTCTCTGTATTAAATACAGATGCAAGGTGCTTCTCTGCCATAGCCATGCCCACTGCCATGGCCATACCTGCGCCCAGAGGACCTGTGGTGGCCTCAACGCCGACGGTGTGGCGGTATTCGGGATGGCCGGGGGTAAGGGACCCAAGCTGACGGAAGTTTGCCAGGTCTTCCTTGGTAAGACCGTATCCAAACAAATGTAACAGCGAGTACAGCAGCATGGAGCCGTGTCCGCCGGAAAGAATGAACCGGTCACGGTTTGCCCAGTTGGGATCCTTCGGGTTATGATTCATAACCTTTGCCCAAAGGGTATAAGCGGCAGGGGCCGAACCCAGCGGAAGACCGGGGTGTCCGGAATTTGCCTTTTGAATTGCATCTGCGGAGAGTATGCGGATCGCATTGATCGATCTCGTATCAATTGAATTTGACATGACAGAGTCCTTTCTGAAAATGTTTCGTAAACGCCTGCATTTCGGCGGTTTCGCGTTATAGTATACCATAATTTTCCTTATCAGAAAAGGAGATTCGTCACTTGTAATTTCGTGTGATTATGGCATAATAAAACGTAGGGGTCGAAGAACCCAACGATATCAGGAGGAGGATGTAAAATGGCGGAATTAGAGAGAAGACCGGATGATATGGTGCGGATCACCACTCCGGAACTGGCAAAGACATTTATTGACGAGCAGATCGCAGCGATCAGGGAACAGGTAGGAGACAAGAAGGTGCTTCTTGCACTGTCCGGAGGGGTGGACTCCTCTGTAGTGGCAGCTCTTCTGATCAAGGCGATCGGACAGAACCTGGTATGTGTACATGTAAATCATGGTCTGCTGCGTAAAGGGGAACCGGAGCAGGTAATCCAGGTATTTAGGAATGAAATGAATGCAAATCTGATCTACGTGGATGCGGTAGACCGCTTCCTGGATAAGCTGGCAGGCGTTACCGATCCGGAGCAGAAGCGCATGATCATCGGCGGCGAATTCATAGAAGTATTTGCAGAAGAAGCACGGAAGCTGGACGGCATCGAGTTCCTTGCACAGGGAACC
Source organism: uncultured Lachnospiraceae bacterium (assembly GCA_902792005.1). Taxonomy (GTDB): domain Bacteria; phylum Bacillota; class Clostridia; order Lachnospirales; family Lachnospiraceae; genus Eubacterium_Q. Next base: position 3,072 of record CADAXW010000022.1, on the reverse strand, counting down.
ATCTGGCCGGACATCCTGGAGAGTGAAGCAGGCATCAAGGCACACCACAATGCCGGCGGCCTCCCGGAGGATCTGAACTTTGAACTGGTAGAGCCGGTACGAACCCTCTTCAAGGATGAGGTTCGTGTTGTAGGCAAGGAGCTGGGTCTCCCCGATAATATGGTATATCGTCAGCCCTTCCCGGGACCGGGACTCGGCGTACGCTGCCCGGGAGCCATCACCCGCGACAGACTGGAAGCAGTCCGCGAATCCGACGCCATCCTGCGTGAAGAGTTCGCAAAGAACGGCCTGGAAGGCAAGGTATGGCAGTACTTCACCGTAGTACCCGACTTCAAGTCCACAGGCGTAAAAGACGGCAAGCGCACCTTCGACTGGCCCTGCATCATCCGCGCCATCAACACCACGGACGTAATGGAAGTCACCGTAGAACACCTGTCCAACGAACTCATCGACCATTTGGTACAGCGGATCATCAGCGAAGTACCGGGAATCAACCGGGTATTGTTTGACTACACCCCGAAGCCGCCGGCCACTGTGGAATATGAATAAAAAAAAAAGTTCGAGAGCCCTTGTAAATTGAGGGCTCTCGTTTTTTATGCCTACATTTTGCCTACATTTCCAGGTCATTTCTCAATTTTCGTCTTTTTTATTCTTTGCGGTTTCCGCATCAAGTATCGCACGCATAACGGCAAGACGCCGGTCAAATCGTTCTTTTTCAGTGAGGGAAGAGGTATTAAACATAGTCAGCGGGAACGCGCTGTATCGCTCGATCATTTCCTTCTTCCGGCTGTCATAGAACTCTTGCGTGCATTCATAGTTTTTCAGCTCGTTATGCATCTCCTGAACAATTTCCAGAGCCTGGCAGACATCTGCGGAGAACAGAGGCTTTCCGTCCTGCAGGATATCGCCGTAATAGAAGGTTAGACGGACCAGATTGCGGCCACTGTCACCGTCTTCCGGATTCTCCCGGTCGATCCGGTTTTGGATCTCGGTCTTAAAGGTCAGTTCATTTGCATCATAGAGATCGAAAAGGAATCCGACCAGATCCCCCATGGAGTTCAGGTAATTATGCTTGTCCCGTCCGCAGAGCCAGTCAACGGATACATTACATTTGTCCGCAATCAAGATCACATTATCTATGGTGGGCTTGTTCTTGCCGCTTTCATAAGCGGAAAGAGAAGGCTGGGGGATTCCGAGCATTTCGGAGAATTCCTTTTGTGTTTTGTTCATTACGGTTTCCCGGAGGTTTCTGAGACGCCTTCCGAATATGTTGGTTTTGTCGTCCGCTAATATGCTCATGGTAAATAAACCCCTTTCCTGTCGCACATATCTGATGATGTGGAATGTATGGTTTTGCTCTTTTGATGTAAGTATAACATAAAGATTTATATATTGATAGTAAAAAATGAAAAATATAGCAAATAATGATATTGACAACATATACCAATATGATATACTGATTATGATAGCAAATACTAATATTTTGGAGGAGGTGAGACTATGAGAAACGACAAGGAACCTTTATTCGTCGGAGTAGATCAGGTGCAGTTCGATCTGGGAGTATCCCGGGCAAAAGCATACGAAGTGATCAGAACTCTGAATGACCAGTTAAAAAAAGCGTATCCGAAAGCAATCGTCGTAGCAGGTCGCGTAAATCGCATCTGGTACGAGGAGGCTTGTCTTAAATCCGGGCGTGACAGAAAGGAGTGATGCGTATGTCAGTCTATGGAGACAAGAAAAAGGGCACAAGAATCCTTTCCTGGCGGGTGGCCTGCTATTACACCGATTGGACCGGGGAAAGGAAGAAGCACGAAAAACGAGGCTTTGCGACAAAAGCAGAGGCGAAGGAATACGAGCATGAATTCCTGGCAAAAAAGAGCAGAGATATCAAGATGGAATTCAGCACATTTTTGGATCAGTATCTGGAAGATCTGAAACCAAGGATCAAGACGAGTACCATGGAGACGAAGATTTCGCAGATTGATAAGCACATCCGGCCGTTCTTCGGGAAAAGGTGTCTGTCAGAGATCAATTCCACAGATATCCTCCAGTGGCAGAATGCTCTGCTGTCTCAGCGGGACAAAAACGGAAAGGGGTATTCGCCCACATATCTTCGGTCGGTTCAGAATCAGCTTACGGCGGCATTTAATCACGCGGTCAGGTACTATGATCTTCCGAAGAACCCTTGTTCAACGCATGGAAAGATGGGAAAAGAAAAGAACGGTGAAATGCTTTACTGGACAAAAGAGGAGTATCTGAAGTTCCGGGAAGTGATGAAGGAAAAACCGATGTCCTATTACGCTTTCCAGATCCTGTACTGGACGGGAATCCGTTGCGGAGAGCTGCTGGCATTAACACCGGCAGACTTTGATTTTGAGAAGAAGACCATGCGGATCAGCAAGACCTTTCAGGTAATTCGCGGTAAGGAACTCATTACATCACCCAAAACGGAGAAGAGCAATCGGGTTATCGATCTGCCGGATTTCCTTTGTGAAGAGATAGAGGATTACATTGCTCAGCTTTACAAAGTAAGCGATGATATGCGGATCTTTCCGGTCACAAAGTATTATCTTCATCATGAAATGGATCGCGGCAGTAAACTGGCGGGCATAAAGAGAATCCGAATTCACGATCTTCGGCATTCCTCCTGTGCGCTTCTGATCAGTATGGGGTATTCTCCTCTGCAGATTGCCGAAAGACTGGGGCATGAAAATGCAACGGTAACGACAAGGTACGCACATTTATATCCGTCAATCCAGAAGAAGATGGCACAGGGGCTGAATGCTGCATTCTACGAAGGCATAGAAGAGAAACCGGCTGAATTGGAAGCGGAAAGAGAGTGATCATCATGACAAAGATTTACAGACGACCGAACATCTATGTCCGGGAAGGTGAAAAGAATAAGCGGGACGAACATAACCGTGTTCGCAACCACGGACTGAATTTTCATGTAACAGAAGAAGAAATGAAACTGATCGAACGACGGATCGAATTGTCGGGACTTAGCAAATCAACATTCTTCATCGAGAGCTGTCTGTATCAGAAGATCCTCGTGAAGGGCAACATCAAGTC
>CADAXW010000021.1 GCA_902792005.1 uncultured Lachnospiraceae bacterium | reverse complement strand
TCCCGGGAAAACGTGACAAGAGGGACTGTCCCCGTTGTCACACTGTCAATTTGTTCACTGCACGCTGAACAGCAGCTTGCCGTAGCTCGGATACGGCCAGTACTTTGCGGATGTCAGCATCTCGGCTGCATCTACATAGCCGCGGAGCGTATTCATGCTGGGCAGGATGGAGTCGCGGATGGCCTCGGAGGTTGCAAAGATGTCCTCGCAATCCTTCAGTGCTGCCAGTGCCTCCTCCAGTGCTTCTACTGCTGTCAGGATGTTATCTGTCAGATCTGTCAGCTTCTCGATGGTGGAGATCTCATATCTGCACTTTACGTTCTCGCTGACGGACTTCATGGAATCCACTGCGCGGGCCAGAGTATACAGATACTCTTCGATTGCCGGCAGGTAATCCTTACGTACCATGTCTACCATGGTCATACCTTCGATATTGACTGTCTTGCAGTAATTCTCCAGCATGATCTCGCAACGGGACTGGATCTCAGCCTCGTTAAATACCTTATGACGGATCAGCATCTCCTTATTCTTCGGATCCAGAAGCTTCGGCATAGCGTCTGCGGTTGTCTTCAGGTTGGACAGTCCGCGAACCTCGGTTGCTTCCTTGATCCAGTCCTCGCCGTAACCGTTTCCGTCGAAGAGGATCCTCTGATGCTCTGTGATCACGCGCTTGATCAGGTTGTGGAGGGATGTCTCAAAGTCATCAGCCTTCTCCAGCTCATCTGCATACTGTCTCAGACTTTCTGCAACGGCTGCATTCAGCATGATATTTGCGCATGCAATGCTGTTGGAGGAGCCCAGAGAACGGAACTCGAATTTGTTTCCTGTAAATGCGAAGGGTGATGTACGGTTTCTGTCTGTGGTATCACGGGAGAACCGGGGCAGAACATGTACGCCCAGCTTCATGATCACCTTCTCAACGCCCTCATACGGCTTGTCATCGCGGATGGCATTCAGGATACCTGTCAGCTCCTCGCCAAGGAATACGGAAATGATAGCCGGAGGCGCCTCATTTGCGCCAAGTCTGTGGTCGTTTCCTGCAGTTGCTACGGACAGACGAAGCAGATCCTGATAATCATCCACTGCCTGGATGACTGCACAGAGGAACAGAAGGAACTGTGCATTCTCGTAGGGTGTTTCACCCGGAGAAAGAAGGTTCACGCCTGTGTTCGTGGAGATCGACCAGTTGTTGTGCTTACCGGAGCCGTTCACACCTGCGAAGGGCTTCTCATGAAGCAGACATACCATGCCATGGCGCTTTGCCACCTTCTGCATGATCTCCATGGTAAGCTGATTGTTGTCAGTTGCGATATTCGTTGTGGAATAAATGGGAGCCAGCTCGTGCTGTGCCGGAGCCACCTCATTATGCTCTGTCTTTGCAAGGATACCCAGCTTCCAGAGCTCCTGATTCAGATCCTCCATATACTCAATGACACGGGGCTTGATCACACCGAAGTAGTGATCGTCCATCTCCTGCCCCTTCGGAGGTCTGCAGCCGAACAGGGTACGTCCTGTATAAACCAGGTCAGTCCGCTGGTTAAAGAGCTTCTGATCGATAAGGAAATATTCCTGCTCCGGACCAACGCTTGTGCTGACATTTTTAACATCTGTATTTCCGAACAGTCGCAGCACACGCAGTGCCTCACGGTTGATGGCCTGCATGGAACGAAGCAGCGGTGTCTTTTTATCCAGAGCCTCTCCTGAGTAGGAGCAGAAGGCTGTGGGGATGCACAGGGTATGATCCTTAATGAACGCATAGGATGTGGGATCCCATGCGGTATAGCCTCTTGCCTCAAATGTGGCGCGAAGTCCGCCTGAGGGGAAGGAGGATGCATCCGGCTCACCCTTGATCAGTTCTTTTCCGGAGAACTCCATCAGTACCCCGCCGTCGCCTGTCGGCTCGATAAAGCTGTCGTGCTTCTCAGCTGTCACGCCTGTCAGGGGCTGGAACCAGTGTGTGAAATGTGTTGCGCCATGCTCGATGGCCCACTCCTTCATCTCCTTTGCCACTGCCTCTGCAACCTGCTCATCCAGACGCACATTTTCATCGATGGTCTTACGAAGAGACTTATAAACATCCTTCGAAAGTCTTGCCTTCATCTCACGGTCATTGAAGACCAGTGAACCAAACAGCTCCGGTACATTTACCTTTTCCATAGTAGTTCTCCTTTTCGTTTTTTTATTTTTCACAGACCGCACCCGGGGAAATGACCCCGGGCCGTCTCTCATAACCAACCTTTACCTTCGGGCCTACTCTACATCCTGTAATGCATCGTAGTTTTCCTCGCCCGTTCTTATCTTTACTACCCGGCTTACCGGATATACAAAGATCTTACCATCACCGATCTTACCGGTGTAAAGTGTCTTCTTCGCAGTTTCGATCACGCTGTCAACGGGGATGCCGCTTACCACTACCTCCAGCTTGATCTTCGGAAGAAGGGTCATATCCATCTCAACTCCACGGTACATCTCGCCGGTACCTTTCTGGATACCACAGCCGCTGACCTGTGTTACCGTGATACCGGTGACACCCAGGTTGTTCAGGGCACGTTTGATCTTGTCGTACCGTGACAGCTTCGTTATGATGACTACCTTGTTGATGCCACTGTCGGGGATCATACCCGCCATGGCCGCCGATACATTTTCCACCGGAACCGCTGCGTTCCGTTTCGCTTCACTTGCCTCGTCATAATCGCTTACACCAAGGCTGGTGTTCTCGTTCTCGCTCATCATTGCACTTGACATATCAACGATACTGAAACCGGAGTATGCAGATGCAAGACCATGCTCTGTCAGGTCCAGACCTTCCAGCTCTTCCTCCTCGGAAACCCGAAGACCGAAGATCTTTTTGATCAGGGCGAATACTATGATCATTCCGACTGTCGTCCATGCTGCGACTGTTACAAAACCAAGAAGCTGCTTTCCGAGAAGCTCAGCTCCGCCGCCGTAGAAGAGACCGCTGAGTTTATCATTTCCGGGAGCCGTTGTGGTTGCAAAAAGACCAACTGCGATGGTTCCCCAGATACCGTTCAGCATATGAACTGCACATGCACCAACCGGATCGTCGATATGAAGCTTGTAATCCAGAAGCCATACACCGAAGATGACCAGAACACCTGCGACTGCACCGATGACGGAAGCTCCCAGAGCATCTGTTACATCACATCCTGCCGTGATGGCTACCAGACCTGCCAGTGATGCGTTGAGACACATGGACACATCAGGCTTACCATAGCGGATCCAGGTGAAGATCATGCAGACAACCGTTGCTACGGAAGGTGCGACGGTTGTTGTTAGAAATACGGATGCCAGCTGATCTACGCTTGTACAAGCTGCTCCGTTGAAGCCGTACCATCCAAGCCAGAGGATGAAAACGCCGAGTGCACCGATTACCAGGTTGTGACCCGGGAATGCATTTACCTTTGTTACTTTACCCTTCGAGTCTCTCTCGAACTTTCCGATTCTGGGGCCTACCATCTTTGCTCCGATGAAGGCTGCGATACCACCAACCATGTGGATCGCACAGGAACCTGCGAAATCGTGGAAGCCCAGCTCTGCGAGCCAGCCGCCGCCCCAGATCCAGTGTGCCTCGATGGGGTAGATCAAAGCGGAAATAACCGCTGAATATACACAGTAGCTGAGGAACTTTGTACGTTCTGCCATGGCACCGGATACGATGGTTGCCGTTGTTGCACAGAACACAAGGTTAAATACGAAATTCGACCAGTCGAAGTTTTCATATTTTGTGAAAATGTCGAAGCCCGGCTCACCGATGAAGCCAAACAGGTCTTCTCCAAGCAGAAGTCCAAATCCGATCAGGATAAAAACCACACAACCGATACAGAAATCCATCAGGTTCTTCATCAGGATGTTTCCTGCATTCTTTGCTCTTGCAAATCCGGTCTCCACCATTGCAAAACCGGCCTGCATCCAGAACACCAGCGCGGCTCCGATCAGGAACCAGACCGCAAATAGTTCTCCGTCTAATTTTCCGAGTAATTCCTCTAGCATTTACATGCACCTCACTTTCATTTCTGTTCATTTGCGATGAACTCTTCGTATGCGTGAAGTGCTGAGCGAATGCCGGCGGTGCTGCGCTCTCCCTACATAACGAAACACCATTGCATCGCTGCGCGGGTCACTGACCATCTTCCATTCGCCTTGTCGCCATCCAGGCGGCACGCGGCTTCTGATCAGTCCCGGCAAAATATAAAAAGGCGTCTCGGAGAAATACTCCAAGACGCCCTTGCCTTTTATGTGACGAATTATACGACCAGATTTTTTATCTGTCAATACCTTTTTTTATTTTTTTTGTTTCCCGTGACAAAGGGGACAGTCCCTTTTGTCACGTTTTCCCGGGAAAACGTGACAATGGGGACTGTCCCCTTTGTCACACGTTAGCCTTCACGGAAGGGATCCGGGATCTGGGAATTCTTCGCACTTCCGCGGTCCTTCGGAGGCGTGTACTGCCCGCTTCCGCCGGTTCCAACCGCGAAGGGCTGGGGCGGAACATCTACAGTTTTTCCTGCAGGTTTTCCTGCACTCCTGTCCTCCCAATTCCCCTTGGGGATCCTGCTCTGATTCTCAAATTCATCGCTGGACTCTCCCACGATGTAGATGGGTCTGTGCTTGGTCTCCAGGAAGATCCTTGCGATATACTGTCCCATGATACCGATGGAGATCAGCTGAATTCCGCCCATGAACAGGATCACGCACATGGTGGAGGTCCAGCCGGATACATTGTATCCGCCGATGATGATCCGCTTCAGGATCAGCACGATCATCCAGATGAATGCGATGATGGTAAAGATGATACCCGCGTTGGTCGCCACATTTAACGGAGCATGGGAATAATTGATGATGCCGTCGATGGCATACTTCAGGAGCTTCCAGAAGCTCCACTTGGTCTGGCCTGCCACACGCTCCACATTGTCATAGGACAGCCAGTAGGTCTTAAAGCCCACCCAGCTGAAAAGTCCCTTGGAGAAACGGTTGTACTCTCCCACCTTCAGGATGGCATTCACCATCTTCCGGCTCATCATGCGGAAGTCTCTTGCACCGTCCACGATCTCCGTATCCGTCATACGGTTGATGGTCTTATAGAAACGCCGTGCAAAGAAGGACCGGATCTTCGGTTCTCCCTTCCGGGTTGCCCGGCGGGTTGCCACATTGTCATACTCCCCTGTCTTCAGGAGCTTATGCATCTCAGGCAGATAGGCCGGCGGGTCCTGCAGATCCGCATCCATCAGAGCCACGTATGCCCCGGTGGCCTGCTGAAGTCCTGCAAAAATGGCCGCTTCCTTTCCAAAGTTTCTGGAGAAGGAGAAGTAACGGACTGCCGGATCGCGTCTTGCCAGATCTCTCATGATATCCAGCGTATGATCCGAGGATCCGTCATCCACCAGAACCAGCTCATATGTGATCCCCATGGACTTTACGATCTCCGTCACCGTGTTGTAAAAGATGGGTAGGGCCTCCTCCTCATTGTAGCAGGGAACCACTACGGACAATTCCTTCGGTCTTGGCATCATTCAGATTACCGTCCTTTCTGATCTTTCTAATTCTTCTTTCCTCTTCGGAAGAAGCACCAAACGGCCACAGCGCCTGCAGCTGCTGCAAGGACCTTCACGCACCGCATCAGCTTCTTCTGCCGCAGCTTTCCGCTCACGATACCAAAGCTTTTCCGGACAAATGTAGTCCCGAAGGACAGATGCTTCTTTGCCACCTTATCATAGCCCAGCTGTTCCAGCTCGGGGAAGAACCGATCCCGAAGGGACGGGCGTTTCGCCGGACGGACCAGTGTGGGATTCTTTTTTGTGGCAGTCTGCCAGTCAGTCTCCCTGAAATGGAACTCCGTCTTTCCTGCATCAAACAGCCGGGATCCCTTCTCCGTATTAAGGAGAACCAGGGAAGTACCCTTTTTATCATTCAGCTCGGGGACAGCCTTTGTCACGCCCCAGAAATCAGCGATGGTGATATCCGCGCCCCACTTGGGCACCTGCTTGAACCTGCATTCGTAGCAGGAGGGCCGAAGGTCCAGATTCTCCAGAAAGGCATTCATATAACTGTCCTTCATGGCCGGATACTTCCGGATCTCTTTCCCGTTCGACAGTGTTGTATTCGTTCCCAGCTGGAGTCCCGAAGGATGCCAGCCCTTATCCTTCATGCGGAACCGGAAGTCAACCACCTCCGCATTTTCTTTCTTTTCAACGCTCTTTATATACTCTCTGAACACCTTGGGAGAGGGAACACCGTGGCAGATGAAATCCACCAGATACAGGTTTTCATATTCCTTTCCCAGGAAGGTTCGAAGACCCGCTGTCTGACAGGGCGTTCCGGAGAAGAGTACCTCTCTTCCCTGCTCAAGATATTCCTTCACCTGGGAATAGGAATCTCCCACTTCACTCTGCACATACTTGGAGCCCCTGAGAGCCTCCAGGCCCTCCCTGTCCGTTACGGCGATATGGCGTACTGTGAGATCCACCAGAGCTGCGCCGAATACGACACCACCCTTCTCCAGGATCAGGTCAGCAAGCAGCGTAAATGCGCCGCCGCTGGAGGATGCTTCCCGGACCTTCTCATCCCGGTGCCATCCTCCCAGAGCCTCCGGCTCCGGCTTCAGCCCCTCCGTCTCCGGCTCTCCACGATCCACCCGGAGAATGGGGCAGACGGACTCACATTTTCCACAGTGAACACACCGCGCTTCATCCACGGAGGGATAAAGGAAGCCTTCCTCATCCTCCTTCATGGAGATACATCCCACAGGACAGATTTTCGCACATGCACTGCAGGCGCAGCACATTTCCTTTTTCGTAATCTTTATCATTCGCTCTTAAACGCTTTCTCCAGATAGGAATAAGTCTTTTCCCGCTCTCTGGCTATAATGGCCTTCACTTCCTCCGGATCATACTCGATGTGGAAGTACCTTCCTCCGTCCACCGGAACCTTCGTCAGGTGAAGCAGCTCACACAGTGCTTCGATCCGCCCTCCGAACTTCTTGATCGGAATAAAATCGACACTCTTATTGAAGATCACACCGAACACCAGACCGTGGAAGGAGTTTGTGCAGATATGGGATGCCCCCGAGAAGAGTCCGACAAACTCCTCCGGTCCCACATCCACCATGACCTTATCAACGCAGTCCGCCTTGTAACCATAGCGGCTGATCTCCACCACCTTGCAGTTCTTTTTATTCTTGATGGCCTGAATGGTGGGATAGGAATCCTCGTTCTTCTGCATGAAGTAGGTCAGGATATACTTCTGCTTCTTCTTCGGAAGTCTTGCCATGGACTTCCACTCCTCCGTCTCCAGAAGAAATGTGGGGTCGATGTTATGATGAACGTCAAGAGACGGCTCATCATCGATCCAGTCCACCTTCTCGCGGATGGAAACTGCGTCCAGATCCTTCAGATAGCCCAGCATGGTCTTCTGCTTCGCCGGCTTCACCGTTCCCACGCTGGCCGCATAGGAAAACTTTCTGCAGCCCTCCGGCGCAAAGGTGAGGAAGTAAGGCTTGGACAGCCCCAGCGTGATGGTGGGATTCCAGATTTGATCGCTGCCGCAGATCAGGTACTGATAATCCTCTCCCAGCTTCTTAAGTCCGCCTTCCCGATTCACCCGATCGGACAGCTGAAGCTCCCGTTTAGCAAACGCAGAAAACTTTCTCCTCCGCTTCAGGATCTTCGGAAATGCGCCGAACCACGGCCCATAATACCTGAAGTTCGTTGTTATGGGCAGCATGCGCACAGCATCCGTAAACCGGATGAACCAGTGCCGGTAATCCACCAGTCCCGTATCCGAACAGAACCGGGCGGACACGTACTTTCGAAGCGCATAAGCCTGGAGTGCCCCGCCGAAGTTATTTACAAAGTGAAAGGTTATGATCCCTGTTTTTCCGGCTACTGTCTGATTCACTTTGTTCTCTGAGTTTTCTACGCTTTTCATACTGTCTTTATTCTCTCTTTATTCTCTCTTTTTCTTTCTTCCTGTCCGTCCCGGGTATTACCACTTGATCACGACGGTATCATCAATGATCTTTATACTTCCGTCATCCGGATAGGATGGCATGGCCTTTACCTCTTCCCGGTCCTTAAACTGCTTCTGACTTACATAGGTGGGGGCAAAGCCGCACCAGTGCTCCAGGAAGTTCGCCACATTTCTCTGATTATGATACGGGTACACATTCGTATAGGGCATAAATGTGATATTCGCGAACTCCTTATTGGATGTCCGGGTCTTGTCACGCTTTCCCTCCATGACGAAGCAGACCTTCATGTTATCCGTATAACCATCCAGCGTCTTGATCTTGGCGGTCAGCACCGTCAGATCACTGATGGCCTGCTGTTGCTGCATGTCGGCACGAAGATAGGCCGCGTTGCTGATATAGATCATCATGAACATGGCAACAAACAGGACAGCCGTTGCCAGACCGGCGATAAGACCGGCGGGGCGGAATTTGCGCTTTTCATTCTCCGGCGCTTCTGCCTCTTCCGAATCCTTTGTATCTTCCGAAGCCTCTGCCGCTTCCGGAATCTTTACTTCCTCCGCGGATTTTGGATCAAATACCGTATCCGTCTTTCGCTTCGTCACCTCTCTGAGGGCACAGATAAAGAACACATATAACATGGCCATTCCGTAAAGCATCAGGGAGTGAACCTTTGACTCCGCGGAAGAGGATGCCATGACATAGACCACATTTAATGCCAGGGGAAGGATCGCGATCAAAAGAAGCATCAGAACTGCCTGTCCCTTATGCTTCTTAAACTGGCGGCCCGCCAGATAGAGTCCCAGCAGAAGGCTGCCGATGATGATGATCCACTGGACCACGGAGAGGGACATGGGATACACATCCTCGATGGGGTTTTCAAACTGCATAAGAAAGCTCTTATAAGCCCTTGCCACGCCATCGAAGTACTTGCCGATGCCGCCCTCGCCCATGGAGGAAATGCCCTGATAATCTCCGGCCTTGATCCCGAAGATCGCCATGGTCACCTTCCACATGACCATATAACCGACCACACCGCCCAGGCAGGTGCTCAGGTAGTAGAAGCCATGCTTGAAGATACCGGCAACGCCGTTATACCGATTCTTTGCGATATCAATGATGAGCAGGATCACAAAGAGCGAAGCCGCAACCCCCACGTAGGGCTGATAGATGGCCATGCTCGAACAGATAAGACCCGCTCCTAAAATAAGACCCCATACATTTTTCATCCGGTACGTAAGATAAACTGCCCATACAGACAGGAACAGTGCGATGAAATAATAGGGTGCCGTAAACATATATCCGAAGGTGGATGCCACAACCGGGAAGGATACAAGAAGACCGGCCACCAGGATCTGGTATGCCTTTTCCCTGATATGAAACAGTCGGATGATCAGCAGAACCGAAAGAGAGATAAAGAATACGGAGATCAGGCCATGAACCCATGGCAGGCTCAGATTGTAGTCTCCGAACAGCTTGGCCACGATCCAGCCAAGGCCGGCACGAAGCCATCTTCCAAGGGCCATAACCCGGGATGCAGAAAGTCGGAAGCCGTGCTGCAGTTCATCATGCCACGCCAGCTTATTGAAAAACACGAAGCCATGTGCCATCAACCCGCAAATAAAAGTATACAAAAAAATGTTCCGACTCGTCTTATCCGAAAACATTTTTTTCAGCCTGTCCCATGCTCCCATCATAATAATAAATATGCCCCTTTTTCTTACAATTTCCTTTAAAGCGCATAGTAATGCACTATCCTTAATATTTTACACACTGCCCCCTTGATTGTCAATTTATTTGGGCGAAAGTGTGACAAAGGGGACAGTCCCGCTTGTCACGTTTTCCCGGGAAAACGTGACAATGGGGACTGTCCCCTTTGTCACACTCTTCCGGTGAGCGCCTTCATTGACTATCCCCACCCTGTGTGCTATATTCAAATGAGTCTAATCAAGAACCGAACGGATGGAACATTTATGACATTAAGGGAGTTGGAAATCGGAAAAAGTGCCGTGATCAGATCTGTTGGCGGAGACGGAGCTCTGCGCCAGCATTTTCTTGATATGGGTGTGATCCCCGGCGAGGAAGTGACTGTGGTGAAGTACGCTCCCATGGGGGATCCCATGGAACTCACCATCCACGGCTATCAGCTGACCCTTCGGCTGGCGGACGCTGCCCAGATCGAGATCCTGCCCATAGAGAAGGAATCGGCTGAAGATGCTGAAGACGCTGCAGATGCTGCAAAAACAGCAAAAAAGACCTCCTCCGATAAAAAGCTTTCCAATCAGTCCGTCCATCCCGGTCTGGGGGAGGGTGGAAAGTTTCACCCCAAGGGGAGCGGTGATCCGCTGCCGGAGGGAACCACACTGACCTTTGCACTGGTGGGCAATCAGAACAGTGGCAAGACCACGCTCTTCAACCAGCTCACCGGTTCCAATCAGAGAGTCGGGAATTTTCCCGGCGTAACAGTGGATCGAAAGGACGGCGTGATCAAAGGATATCCTGAGACCCTGGTCACGGACCTGCCCGGCATCTACTCCATGTCTCCCTATAGTGCGGAAGAACTGGTATCCCGTGATTTTGTCCTTCGGGAAAAGCCGAAGGCCATCATCAACATCGTGGATGCTACCAATATCGAACGGAACCTGTATCTTACCATGCAGCTTCTGGAAATGAACATCCCCATGGTCATTGCACTGAACATGATGGATGAGGTGACCGCAAACGGCGGGACCATCGACATCAATGCGCTGGAGTCCCAGCTCGGTGTTCCGGTCATCCCCATTTCCGCTGCCAAGCGGAGCGGTATCGGCGAGCTGATCGAGCATGCGCTCCACGTGGCACATTTTCAGGCCACCATGCACCTGATCCAGGATCATGCGGAGGCTGCGGATCTGCCCCTTCGCTTTGCCGCAAGCAAGGTGATCGAGGGGGATGAGCGCGTCCTGGAACAGCTGGGTCTGGACGAAAATGAGTCGGAGACTTTGGAGCATATTGTTCTCCAGATGGAAAAGGAACGGGGCCTGGACCGAAGCGCCGCCATTGCGGACATGCGTTTCTCCTTCATCCACAAGGTGTGCCAGCCCAATGTTCATAAGCCTGCACAAAGCCGGGAAAGCCTGCGCAGCGAACGGATCGACCGGATCCTCACAGGAAAATGGACCGCGCCATCCCCATCTTCATTCTGATCATGGGCGTGGTGTTCTGGCTCACATTTTATCTGATCGGCGGAACCCTGCAGGACGCTCTGGAGAAGGGCATCAATTCCCTGACCACTCTGGTGGATACCGCCATGGATCAGGCGAATATCAATCCGATTCTTCACGGTCTGATAGTAAACGGCATCATGGAAGGTGTGGGCAGCGTGCTCAGCTTTCTGCCTGTGATCATCACCCTGTTTTTCTTCCTGTCCCTGCTGGAGGACAGCGGATATACCGCCCGCGTCGCATTTTTCATGGACAAAATGCTCCGCCGGATCGGACTTTCGGGGCGCAGCATCGTCCCCATGCTCATTGGCTTCGGGTGTACGGTACCGGCAGTTATGTCAACCAGAACCCTGCCCAGTGAACGGGACCGAAAACTGACGATCCTGCTGACTCCCTTTATGAGCTGTACGGCAAAGCTGCCGATCTATGCATTTTTTGTGGACGCATTTTTCTCATCCCACAAGGCTCTGATCATGATCGGCCTGTATCTGCTGGGGATCATCATCGCCATCGCGGTGGCTCTCCTCTTCAAGGGAACCCTCTTTAAGGGAGAAGCCGTCCCCTTCGTCATGGAGCTTCCGAATTACCGGATGCCGGGTGCAAAAAATGTAGGCCACCTGCTCTGGGAGAAGGCAAAGGACTTTATCCAGCGGGCCTTTACCATCATCCTCATCGCAACCATCGTGATCTGGCTTCTGAAGAGCTTTGATTTCCGTTTCAATCTGGTCAGCGATCAAAGAGACAGCATACTTGCCACCATCGCAGGATGGATCGCACCTGTCATGGCCCCGCTGGGACTTGGTGACTGGCGTATCATGACCTCGCTGATCAGCGGATTCCTCGCAAAGGAAAGCGTGGTTTCCACCCTGGGTGTTCTGTATGGTGACGGACTCACCACCGTCATGGCTCCGCTGGCCGCTGCATCACTCCTGGTATTCTCGCTGCTTTACACGCCCTGTGTCGCAGCCATTACCTCCATCCGAAGAGAGCTTGGCCACAAATGGGCCATCGGCGTTGTACTCTGGCAGTGCGCCATCGCCTGGCTCGCCGGCCTTCTCACCTGGCTGGTGGGCGGTCTGTTTTGAAAGGAGCTGCCTATGAATGTATGGGATATCGTGATCGTGATCCTGCTTTTGCTGATCGTCACCCTGGCGATCCTGCGGATCCGAAAGAATAAGAAGCAGGGGAAGCCCTGCGGCTCCGGCTGTTCATGCTGCGGCATGGCCACAACGTGTGACCGTGCAGCCGGGAAAAAAGCGTGACAAAGGGGACTGTCCCGCTTGTCACGTTTTCCTGGGAAAACGTGACAATGGGGACAGTCCCCTTTGTCACGCTGTGTCACACTTCGTGGTTCACTGCACACTAAACAGCAGCTTACCGTAACTCGGATACGGCCAGTACTTCGCTGATGTCAGCATCTCGGCTGCATCTACATAGCCGCGGAGTGTGGACATGGCAGGCAGGATCTTGTCCCGGATCGCTGCCGATGTCTCGAAGATATCCTTGCAGTTCTTCAGGTCTGCCAGCTCCTGCTCCAGGATCTCAACGGAACTGAGAATATTATCCGTCAGATCCGTCAGCTTCTCTATCGTAGATATCTCATATCTGCACTTCAGATTTGCACTTACGGACTTCATGGAATCCACGGCACGTGCCAGTGTATAGAGGTATTCCTCGATGGCCGGCAGGTAATCCTTCCGGACCATATCCACCATGGTAAGTCCTTCGATATTCACGGTCTTGCAGTAGTTCTCCAGCATGATCTCGCAGCGGGAATGGATCTCCGCCTCGCTGAAGACCTTCTGACGGATCAGCATGTCCATATTCTTCTTGTCCAGAAGCTTCGGCATGGCATCTGCCGTCGTCTTCAGGTTCGAAAGACCACGCACCTCGGTCGCTTCCTTCACCCAGTCTGCGCCATATCCGTCACCGTCGAAGAGGATCCTCTCATGCTTGATGATCACACTCTTGATCAGCTCATGCAGCGCGGTCTGGAAGTCCTCTGCCTTCTCCAGCTCATCTGCATACTGCTTCAGGCTTTCCGCAACTGCAGCGTTCAGCATGATATTTGCGCAGGCAATGCTGTTGGAGGAGCCAAGGGAACGGAACTCGAACTTATTTCCGGTAAATGCAAAGGGTGAGGTACGGTTCCGGTCTGTGGTATCACGGGAGAATCTGGGAAGCGCATGCACACCCAGCTTCATCTGCACCTTCTCAACCCCTGCATAGGGCTCGTCATTCTTGATGGCATTCAGAATTCCGGTCAGCTCATCTCCCAGGAATACGGAAATGATGGCCGGAGGCGCCTCATTTGCGCCAAGTCTGTGATCATTTCCGGCTGTCGCAACGGAAAGACGAAGCAGATCCTGATAATCATCCACTGCCTGGATCACAGCGCAGAGGAACAGAAGGAACTGCGCATTTTCGTGGGGCGTCTCGCCCGGAGACAGCAGGTTCACTCCTGTATTTGTGGATACGGACCAGTTGTTATGCTTGCCGGAACCGTTGACACCGGCGAAGGGCTTCTCGTGAAGCAGGCATACCATGCCATGCTTCTTTGCCACCTTCTGCATGATCTCCATGGTCAGCTGGTTATGGTCCGCAGCGATATTTGTCGTGGTATAGATGGGAGCCAGCTCGTGCTGTGCCGGAGCCACCTCATTATGCTCTGTCTTGGCGAGGATCCCCAGCTTCCCGGTTCAGGTCCTCCATAAATGCAGATACCCGGGGCTTGATGACGCCATAGTAGTGGTCATCCATCTCCTGTCCCTTGGGAGGTCTGCAGCCGAACAGTGTGCGGCCGGTGTACACCAGATCCGTCCGCTGGTTAAAGAGCTTCTGATCGATGAGGAAGTACTCCTGCTCCGGACCCACACTGGTATTCACATGGGTCACGTCCTCATTTCCGAACAGCTTCAGCACACGCATGGCCTCACGGTTGATGGCCTGCATGGAACGAAGCAGCGGTGTCTTCTTGTCCAGCGCATCCCCGGAATAAGAGCAGAACGCTGTGGGGATACACAGGGTATGATCCTTGATGAAGGCATAGGATGTGGGATCCCATGCGGTATAGCCTCTCGCCTCAAATGTGGCGCGCAGTCCGCCGGAGGGGAAGGAGGATGCATCGGATTCTCCCTTGATCAGCTCCTTGCCGGAAAACTCCAGGATCACACTTCCGTCCTTGGAGGGTGAGATAAAGCTGTCATGCTTCTCCGCCGTCATACCTGTCAGGGGCTGGAACCAATGCGTAAAATGTGTCGCCCCGTTTTCGATGGCCCATTCCTTCATCTCATCCGCAACAGCCTCAGCAACCTTCTCGTCCAGACGTACATTTTCGTCAATGGTCCTGCGAAGGGATGTGTAGATTTCCTCAGAAAGTCTCGCCCGCATCTCCCGGTCGTCAAACACCAGAGATCCAAACAGCTCCGGAATATTTGTCTTTTCCATAGATTCCTCCTTTATTCTCACAAAGCGTGACAAAGGGGACAGTCCCCAATGTCACGTTTCCCCGGGAAAACGTGACAACGGGGACTGTCCCCTTTGTCACGCCTTCTTTTTCTTTCTTCTTCTCACGATTGCAACAACAACCGTTCCGGCTACAAACACGAAAATGCTTCCCGCAGACACCAGTGCGCCGATCCTTAAATACGGTGTTTTGTACTCCAGCTTGATCTCATGCTGTCCCTTCTTCACCGGGACTGCCATATAACGGATATTTGCCTGATAGATCTCCGTTTTCTCACCGTCTACATAGGCTTCCCAGCCCTTGGCATACGGGATGGCAAGACACAGCATACCATCAGACGGGGCCTTGATGGTTCCCTTTACCGTATCCGTCTCAATGGACTCATTCTCCATGGGGTACTTCGCCAGCTTCTTTACATTCTTCACATAATTGTTCATCGGATAGGAAACGACCTTCAGCGAATCAAAGGTATACTTTCCGACATACGGGAATTTCATCACGATTGTTTCAACCGCCTCCCGCTGATATCCGAGATTGACCGCATAGTCCTTCTGTCCGGAATACCAGGCGTTTTTCTCCCTGTAGATTTTTACTCTTCTGACTTCTGTACTTAAGGCTTCTTCATTTGCGGTCTTGAATACCAGTGTAGCACTATTACCGTCAACATCTTCCTTTCTTTCCTCGAGAATGGCATCCCTGCGATTGACGGGAAGCTTATCCCACATTTCCTTTGTATAAAGGTTGAGCGGGTCCTGTTCCTCATCTCCGAAGTAGAGATCATACTCGTCATACAGCTTAATGTCCACGCCTCTAAGCTCCAAATAGTTCTCACTGGTCAAAGGCGCATTCTTCACCTTGAGGGTGATGGTTGCATCCGGTTTTGTTACCGTAAATGTATTGCCTTCCTTCGTTACATCAACGCTGTCAAACTCTATGTCATACTCGAGTTCCTTGCTGTCGAACTCCGGTGTATAGGATGCCGCGATCCCGGTATCCATGGACAGAAGGATACCCTGCATCATCCCTTCCTGCCGCTGGGTGAAGTTATAATCCTTCCAGGTTTCCTCCGGGATCACATTCGCTGTGAAATACCCAAGGGGGAGAGAATACTTATTCCTGTAAATGTTCCAAACATTCGAGTCATCGGATTTGAGGGAGAGCTGCTGTTCTTCCGTTAATGTCTTACCCAGTCCTGCTTCTGCAGCATTCTTCTTCAGAGTTACAACATCTTCATTTCGGTCGTAGGTTCCCGCCTTTCTAAAACCGAAGGGCTTATTGGTTACCTTTCCCTGTGAAACGATATATCGCACGGTTCCCGTAGTCATAAGAGCCGTTTTATTATCATTTCCCCAGTGCTGGTGAAGAACACTGTCCGTGATCCCCATTTTTTTCAGGAATTCCGAGTTGGAGGGATTGGAAACCGACCAGTAATAGCCGGGGTTTGACAACCCGCCCAGAGTATGCTCATTCCAGTTGAGGCCGCCGGAATAACGATAAAAACCAGTCACCCCATCCTCCGCTGCATAGGAACGGACCACCTCGGTTTCCTTCAGATCCTCCTTGACCTCATTCGCATCCATCAGCTCCAGGATCCTCTTCTTGCCGGTCTCTGAATCCACCTCAGCATAGTAAAACCAGCAGAATGTAAATAAATGAAATACTGTGATGCAGAGAATAAACGGCTGCTTCCAGCGATACAAGCCTTTCTTCTCGCTTCCGCTTTCAACATCCCCTGCTTCATTCTTTGCTTCCTTCCACCTTCCAAGGGCCAGAACGAACAAAGCAAGGATCGACAGTGCCAGACCCGCAAGATCGGATGCAGAATGGGAACCATCCAGAAAGATCATAAGGACCGGACATACACACAGGATGGCAGCGATCCATTTGATCTCCTTTTTTGCCATTTGAAAGATATCCTGCCACATGATGGCAAGAATATAGGATGACAACAGGATATAAGCCCAGCTCCAGCGATTGGACATGTATGACATGCCGTTCAGAATCTGTCCGAATACAGGGAACAGTGTAATGATGAGGCAGATGAGAAGAAGGATCTTAAGACAGGTGTGCTTCTTTCTCTTCGTGAGCAGCAGGATCGTTGCAACAACACCCGGAGCAACGGTTCCGACGCACAGCCAGAGAACATTTTCACCACCGAATATCATTCCCAGAAGAGAACTATAGTAGGAACGATCATAAAACAAATAGAAGGGGATTACCATATCTGCTCTGGAATCTGCCAGGAAGATCAGCGCGGTGGGCAGCACAATGGCGGCTGCCATGGCTGTTCCGAGGATCGCAGCCCCGGCGATCTGAAGCAGCTTAAGAAACAGTGTTTTGAGTTCTTTCCGGTACACATAGATCAACCGGGTGAGCACGTAAATCACTGTCAGTAAAACGATGTTGTAGAAAAAATAGAAATTGCTGAGTGCGGAAAGAAAGACGCCAAAGATAAACACCTTGGTTCTTCCTTCCTTCAGTATCTTCTCCACGCCTAAAATGATCAGTGGGAAGAAGACCATTGGATTCAGGAAAAACGGATGTCGGGCGACATTCACGATCGACCAGACACCGAATACATAAGCGAGGGATCCGGCAAGGATACCCCACCTGTTGCTCTTCGGCGCGGTATAGGTACAAAGTGCTGAAAATGCGAGTCCTGCAAAATAAAGGCGGACAAACATAAGCGCCCCATAAGCCAGATAGGAAAGGCTGTGGGGAACAACGGCCATGATAAGAGCAAAGGGATCCAGGATCACATAGAACTGCATGGTCTGCAGAATATCGCTTCCCTCACCCAGAGAGAAGTCCCATTCCTGAAAACCATTTCCTTCTCCGCCGAAAATGGAGCGAACCAGATTCCGAAGATAGGTGCCCCAATACTCATACGCCTTCAGGTGCTGAGAATAACCATCAACCTCCCAGACAGTCGTATGTCCGGACAACAAGATCCAGCCAAACACAAGAAGACCCGCCAACAGAAAGAGTACTGTGTATGCGGTATAAAAATTACGTTTTTTATTCAGATCTCCCGGAAAAACACGTCTGAATTCCCATATCCTGTCAGCGACCTTATTCACGACTGCTCCTCTTTCTTCTGCTCCTTAGACTCCTGCTCCTCTGACTCCTGCTCATCCTTTTTGTTAAATACAAAGAACTTACTTATGATATAGTTTCCGATGGTAACCACAACCTGAACCACGATCTTCATGACCTTGTCATTCCAGCCGAACACGGTTACACCGAGAAACATGAGTCCCATGTCGATCAGAAGTGTACCGACCCGGGAGGTATAGAAAGCGATCGCTTCCTTCAGTACATTTTTATTATGACTCCGGAAAACAAAGGCACGGTTTGTAAAGTACGCAAATGTGACAGCTGCGATCCAGGAAAGAACATTTGCCACCTGGAGCTGTACTGCATCCTCCGCATCCAGAAACGTAAAGACGCATGCATAATAAACGGCTAAGCTGACCAACGTCGTCAGTCCGCCGATGATCAGATACCGGATCACTTCACCATATTTTTCAAACAATGCTTTCATGAATTCAGGAACGCCCTTTCCATGTTTTTTGAATCACCTGTGGTCTAGCGCCGTTCGGAAATAATAAATTTGGGACGGCCTTTTACCTCTTCGTAGATCTTCGATATGTAATAGCCTATGATTCCCAGCGCGATCATGATCACACTTCCCGTGAAGCACTGCAGGATGATCACCGTGGTAAAGCCTGCTACTGAGGTTCCGGAGATATACTGCACGATCGCGATGACGGTAAGCACAAAGGCAAGCACAAACATCAGGATTCCCAGCACCGTTACGATCTGCATCGGCATGGTAGTAAAGGATGTGATATTTGTTACCGCATACTTGATCAGAGATTTCGTAGACCACTTGGACTCGCCCTCTGTACGTTCCTGCACGTCATACTCCACCTGTGTGGTCTTAAATCCCACCCAGGAAGAAAGTGCGCGGAAGAAGGCATTCTTCTCCTGGAGATTCCGGAGCACCAGAACTGCCTTCCTATCCAGAAGCTTGAAATCCGATGCACGGCTCATATCAACCCCCGTGGCACCGCTGATGATCTTATAGAACATTTTGGAAGCGAAGGAATGGAACACGCCCTCTTTACCTCTGGAGGTCTTTACACCTTCGATCACTTCATAACCCTGTTCCCAAAGGCGGTACATCTCCACAAGCTTTTCCGGCGGATGCTGCAGGTCACAGTCAAGCACTGCCACACAGTCCCCCTCGGCCTCGGAAATGCCGGCAAACATGGCTGATTCCTTACCGAAGTTTCTTGAGAAGCTGATCCCCTTCACATAGGCCACCTGTTCAGAAACCCGGCATATGTTCGCCCAGGTCTCATCCTTCGATCCGTCATTCACGAACAGGATCTCATGCTCGATGGTCTCTGCCGCAAGGATCTCATGGATGGTCGTTGCTGCCTTTTCTATCATATTCCCTTCATTGTACGCGGGAATCACTACTGAAAGCATTTTTCTCTCTTCCCCGATCTATCGTTGATCGACCCAAACCCGGTCATTGACACCATCTGAAAACGTCACCAAAAAGAAGGGAATCCTGGTGGATTTCCTTCTTTTTGCACCGTGCGCATTTTAACACATTTTTATGTACAGTTCAAGCGAATAATATCACTCGGTAAAGAATACATGATTTCCGATGATCTTATAATCCGACAGCTTCGTGATATCATAGGACATGATCATCCGGAAGCTGACATAGGATCCGATGTTGTTCTTACCCTTCAGTGCTTCCTTCGCCGCCTTCAGCGCCGTCTCGGACCCGCCGGTCTTGATCATCCGTTCAAATGTCTTGGTTCCCACTACACTGAACTGATACGGCGCGTAGATCACGTCACTGATGGTGGAGCCGTAGCGGCCGGACCTGAGACGGTTCAGCACTACATTTGCCACAGCCAGCTGGCCGCGGTAGGGCTCTGCCCCTGCCTCCAGATAGATCACCGCTCCGAAGAGAAGCAGCTCCTCATTCGTCAGCTTGATGGGATCATTCCAGGTGATGTCCTTGGGATCATCATACTCTGTTTCCTTGATATAAACCGTCTGCTTGGTCCGGGCGATATTCCAGCCCCGGACACAGTAGCCGTCATCATTAAAGTAATAATACCAGCCGTTGATGCAGGCCGTCTGGGAGGCAAGTCCGGTACCGCCCTTGCCGTACCACCAGAACCCGTCCTTTTCATGCCATGCATACTTCTTTGCCTCGGCCACACCGTTTTTCTTCAGGTGACGTCCGTTCTGGAAGCATTCCATTCCATTGATGCCACTGACTGCCATCCGTCCGCCCTGGGCCTTCTCGAAGTAGTAATCCTTGCCGTCAACGGTGTCCCAGCCAAAGACCGCGGAGCCGTCCTTATTGGAACGGTACCAGTATCCGTCGATCCCCTTCTGCCAGCCGCGAACGGTCTTCAGAGCGCCGCCCGGAGTGAAGATATAGTAATGACTTTTCTTTGCAAAGACTCCCTTGGTATCGTAGCAGCCCTTCTCCACCATCACACCCGTGGTATAATCAAAGAAGAACCAGGCGCCGGATACCTTCTTCCAGCCTAATGCACAGGCACCGCTTTTCAAAACGTAGTACCATTTTCCGGAAAACTGATACCAGCCGGCCTTGGGCAGGAAGCCGTCTTCATCGAAGATATAGAGGCCTCCGTCGATCCAGACCTTTCTGTTCTTCACGAAGGTTTTCTTGTTCTTGGTGCCGTACTTCCATTTTCCGCCCTTATACTTCAGCCACTTATACTTCGTCTGCTTCGTTCCTTTGGTAAATGTGCCCTCGCCCATTTTTTCTCCGATGTAATTTCCACCGTGGAACTGATCACGTATCAGACCGGAAGCAGATACATAGTAATTCTTATTGTCGATCGCATGCCACCCTGAAGAAAGCAGCTTGCCTGTCCGGGTATTCCGTACACGTGCAAAGGAATAAGATACCTTTGTCTGCTTGGACGGCGGGGATGTCCAGTATTCCCACTTCCATTCTCCGCTCTCTGTTGTTATGGTCTCTGCCTCAGCTGTCTGGCTGAACCCGAAGATTCCAAAGAAGAGGAAGAATATCAGTCCGCCAAGCAGAACCGATTTCCTATGCCGGACTGATCTTTCTTCTGACGCTTTCCCCGGTATAAATGACTTCATGTGTTTCATAACTTAACTATCAACTTTCTTTTTTAACCGCTCGCGTGCTGCGCCCGGTTTTTTTTACTTTTCCGCTTTGTAGCGGGATACATCCGTTTCACGTACGATCTTCCGAAGCGGAAGGATCCGTCCCGGTGATACGGAGAGCTCATCAAAGCCCATGGCCAGGAATTCCTTTGTCAGAGACAGATCTGCGCCAAGCTCACCGCAGATGCCGGCCCATTTGCCGTACTTATGTGCACTGTCAACCACGATCTTCAGCATCTTCAGGATCGCCGGATGATGTGAATCATAGAACTCATCCAGAGACTGATTCTGACGGTCGATGGCCAGCGTATACTGGGTCAGGTCATTGGTACCGATACTGAAGAAGTCAACCTCCTTCGCCAGCTCCTCTGCCATCATGACAGACGCCGGTGTCTCGATCATGATACCTGTTTCGATCTCCTTGTCATAGGGGATGCCTTCTCCGTCCAGCTCGGCCTTCACCTCAGCCAGGATCTCCTTGATCTTCAGGACCTCATCCACCGAGATGATCATGGGGAACATGATGGAGATCTTTCCATAGGCAGATGCCCGAAGGATCGCCCGAAGCTGTGTCTTGAAGATCTCCGGTCTTGTCAGGCAGATACGGATCGCCCGAAGGCCCAGTGCCGGATTCTCTTCCGCAGGAAGCTTGAAGTAGTCTGCCTGCTTATCCGCGCCGATATCCAATGTACGGATGATGACCTTCTTCCCTGCCAGTGTCTCAGCAACCTGCTTATAGATCGCAAACTGCTCATCCTCTGTGGGATAATCCTCGGAGCCCAGATAGATAAACTCGGAACGGAACAGTCCGATCCCGCCGGCATCATTCTTCAGTACCAGGCCGAGATCCTTGGTATTGCCGATGTTCGCATAGAGGTTGATCTTCTGGCCGTCCAGCGTTACATTTTCCTTGCCCTTCAGCTGTTCCAGAAGCTCCTTCTTTTCGAGTTCAGCTGCCAGGATCTTCTTCTTTGCCTCCAGAACCTCCGGCTCCGGATCCACATAGACCTTACCCTCGAAGCCATCCACGATGGCCTGCTTTCCGTTCACCTCGTCTGTCAGCGGGATGCTGCAGCCGATGATCGCCGGAATGTTCATGGTCTTTGCCAGGATCGATGTATGGGAATTGGCAGAACCGTGAACGGTCACGAAGGAAAGGATCTTGTCCTTATCCATCTGAACCGTTTCCGATGGTGCCAGATCATCTGCTACTATGATGGACGGCTCATCCGACTCAATCCCTGCGTTGCCGTTGCCCTGCAGGATCCGGATGATCCGCTCGGAGATGTCCTTGATATCCGCTGCTCTTCCGCGGAAATACTCATCCTCCATCTCCTCAAACATTTTCTTGAAATTATCACCGGTTTCAGCAACCGCGTATTCCGCGTTAACACTCTGGCTTTGGATGATACTCTCGGCCGCCTCGATGAAATCCTCGTCCTCCACCATCATCTGGTGTGCTTCAAAGATCTCTGCGCTTGCCTCGCCGACTTCCTTCACTGCCTTTTCATACAGTGCCTGCAGCTGCTCGACGGCTGCCTCCCGGGCCTCGGCGTAGCGGGCGATCTCCGCATCCACGTCGTCAACCTTTTCGCGTTTCACGGTTTCTTCGTTCTTTTTATACACTGAAAGTTTTCCAATTGCAACTCCTTCAAATACAGCTTTTCCTTCGTATACGACCATAAATTCTCCTCTCCTTTTGGTACGGCACTGCTAGTCTTCGCCGTGTGTCCTTATTGTCAGCTCGTCTCGATGGCGGCGCAGACCGCTGCCACCTCATCCTTCGTTGCAAGATACTCCGAAAATGCGCTGGCGCTCCCCGCAGCCAGTCCCATCCGGAACGCGTATCCGTAATCCTCCCTGGCAGCCCATCCGGCAAGAAAGCCGGCAACCATGGAATCTCCGGCACCAACACCGTTCACCAGTGTCCCCTTCCCGCCCGGAAGCATGAGCTCCGAAGTGGTACGGTTGGTGATCCCCGTCCGAAAATCATCCACCGTTACGATATAATCCAGTGACGGATTAAACGTCACTGTGTAGACCATGGACTATCACCCCCTGTCTTTTACTGCCTTGATTCATTGTAACATGCCAGAGTCTTTTTTGATACTAAAAGATTTTCAGGAAAAGTTTTTTGACTATGATTCAGGACTATGATTCAGGGTGGTTTTTTTCTCATCCATCATTTATAATAGGTGAAAATAAATTTGCAACCAAGGAGACCAGCGATTATGGACAATATCAATCAGCTGAGACTGGAAGAATATAACAGCCTGTCGGAGAAATACAGGCAGCTCGAGGAAATCGTGGTAAAGCTGCTGGGGGATGGCCTGAAGAACGGCGGCATTCGAACCCTGCAGATCGAGCACCGCATCAAAGGAGCGGAATCCGCCATCGGAAAGCTTTCCAGAAAGCCGGATAAGTATCACAATCTCCATGATCTCAACGATATGCTGGGCATTCGTATCATCTGCTATTTTACGGACCAGGTGGATCAGAGCGCTGCTCTCATCGAGGAGATCCTGGACGTTGATACTGCCCTGTCCAGCGACAAGCGCGAGCTGATGGATCCCACCACATTTGGATACCTGTCGCTTCACTATATCTGCTCACTTCCCAAAAACGGAACCTACCCCGAAGAACTGACCGACCTTAAGTTTGAGATTCAGATCCGGACCATTCTTCAGCATACCTGGGCGGAGATCGAGCACGATCTGGGTTATAAAACAGAGTTCAGTATCCCCAGAAATGTACGACGGGAGTTTTCCCGGGTGGCAGGTCTTCTGGAGATTGCTGACGAATCCTTCCTCCGGATCCGTAACTCAATCCATCAGTATGAAACAGAGGTGCGGGAGAAGATCGCAGTCGATCAGGCAGACGACATGCCCCTGGATCTGGTATCCCTGAAGGCATATCTGGAGCTGAGCCAGAGTATGAACCGGCTGCTGGCGGACATCGCCGCCATCAACAACTCAAAGATCATCGAGTCCGATCCGGAGTCCTACTTACAGGATCTGGCCTTCTTCAACATCCACACCCTGGGTGAGCTGAGAACCTTTGTAAGAGAGAATCGGGATGATGCCCTGTACTTCGCAAAACAGGCACTGACCGGCATCGCACTGGATGAATTATCCTCCATCGTCGGTCTATACTATATCTGCCGTGCAAAGCTAGTCCGGGGAGATTACAATCTCCGCCAGCTCATCGTATTCTTCATGCTGGGCGATTCCACACCGAAACGCGCAGAACAGCACGCAAACCACATCCTTCGACTGAGGGAAAAAGAGCAGGCGTGACAAAGGGGACAGTCCCGCTTGTCACGCCCCGTCATTGCCTTGCATGCAAGCAAGCTTGCGCAAAGCAGTGACGGGGCGGTTGTGCATGGCTCATTTTAACGCGCAAAACGTGACAATGGGGACAGTCCCCTTTGTCACGCAATGTGTCACGCCTCTTCTCTCGCCTCTTTCTTCTTCACCCTCCGCACCACCAGCGGCACCACGGTGATCCCAAGAAGAAAGACAAGAATGGATGCCCCTGAGATCAGCAGACCTGTCCGGAGCATGGGTGTCTGATAAACCAGACGGATATCATGATCTCCGCCTGTCAGTGAAATGGCCATGTATTTAATATCCGCATGAAGGATCTCGGTTTCCTGTCCGTCCACATAGGCCTTCCAGCCGTCTCCGTAGGGAATGGCCAGACGCAGTACGCCGCCCTCCTTCGGGACGGTAACGCTGCCCTCCACCATATCCTCGCTGAAGGTCTCGTTCCGCATGGGGTAGGTCTTCAGCGCCTTCACGCGCTCACCGTAATGCTCCATGGGAAGCACCATCACCCGAAAATCGTCAAAGGAGTAGGTTCCGATATCGGAAAATGTGATCTTGATCTCCTTTACCCCCTTCTCGGAATATCCCAGATAAGCCGAATGCACGGGGATCTCTTCGTACTTGCTAGCTCTTGGTGTCAGAAGGTTCACATCCACCTGATGCTTATCCGAGGTCATAAGGGACATGGACGCCTTGGAATCCTCATTTCCGCCATAAGCCGCCGCATCCTCATTCAGTCTGGTTTTGGAATTGGACGTCAGATACTTCCATGTAGTTTCCGTATAGAAGTCCTTCGGATCCTTTGTCCCGTCATCCTTGTAGAGCTCCTTCTGGGGATATCCCTCGTAACGGAGCTTGTCAAACTCCAGATACATCTCGGCATCCGGCACCTTCTCCACTTCAAACTTGATATAGCTTCCCTTCTTTGTTACCACAAATTCATTGTCCTTCATGGTAACACCGGTGGAACTCTCCACACAGGTATAATCCAGCTTTCTGCTGTCAAAGCTCGGCGTGCAGGTAGACTTAAGACCGGCATCTTCTCCCAGAAGAACGCCTTGAAGCATGGCCTCCTGCTTCTCCACCGGCTTCAGCCCCTCCCACTGATCCGATGTGATCACATTTGAGGTAACATAGCCAAAGGGCAGGAAATACTGATTTCTGTAAAGCCGGTATGGATCCGAAAATGTATCCTCTATGTTCTTCTTCTGCTCTTCTGTCAGTTCTTTCCCCAGCTCTTCCGCTGTTTCTGCCTGAACTGTTTCGATCAGCTCTTTGTTATAATCTTCCACAGCCAGTTCTTTAAAGCCGTAGGGCACGACTGCATTCTCATCCGTGTCATTCACCAGAAGGTACTTTACATTTCCGCTGGTAAGAACACCGGTTTTCCTGTCAGTCCCCCAGTTCTTCCATATCACACTGTCCACCATACCCAGCTGCCGGATATAATCCGAAACCGCAGGATTGGTCAGGGACCAGTAATACCCCGGGTTCGAAAGCCCCGCCAGGGTGTGGACATTCCAGCTCTTTCCGCCGGAGTACCGATAGAAGGTTTCAGTTCCATCTGCCTCGGCCTGGGCACGGATCACTTCGGTTTCCGAAAGATCATCCAGCCGGCTGGTATCCTTCAGATTGTAGACATTTCCCCGCTCGCCGGGCGCATAATAATAGATCACCGGCACCACAAGGTTCACTGCAGTAAGACAGAGGATGGGAAGTATCTTCCTCTTAGCCCGTTTTGCACTATTCGCATCTTCTGCACTTTCCGCAGCTTTCGCGCTCTTCGCCGCCTCAGCATTCTCCGCAGCTTCGCCAGTTTCCGCAGCTTCGGCACTCGACCGCCGCAGGATCACCATCAGGAGAAATGTACATGCCAGCCCGATAAAGGCTTCCTTCATTCCGGCACCGGACAGGAAAAGGATCAGGCCCATACAGACGATCAGCCCCGCCAGAACCATCCGGTACTCCCGCTGTGTGATCTGCATCAGCTCCTTCCACATCACCGCCACGATGAATGCCGCAAGAAGGCCGAAGGCCCAGCTCCAGCGGTTTGCCACATAGGACATCCCGTTAAAGATCTGTCCAAATGCAGGTATTATCATAATGATCGCACTGATCAGAAGATAGATCTTGAGACACACATGTCCCTTACGGATCAGGAGAAGGATCAGAGAAACGATGGCGATGCCGGCCATTCCGATACAAAGCCAGCCGGAGATATCCAGCCCGCCGAAGAGCAGACCCGGAAGCTTGGTATAATAGGACGACTCATAGATCCACTGAAAGGGAACCCCCGCCTGCTGCCTGGAATCCCCCAGATAGACCAGCAGGGTGGGCAGGATGATGGCCGCTGCCATCAGCACGCCGAATACCGCCGAAAGCAAGATCCAAAGCAGCTTTATGAACAGCTGTTTGATCTGCTTCCGGAACAGGTAGATCAGTCTTACAAGGATATAGATCACTGCCACAAGCACGATCTGATAGAAGTAATAGAAATTCCCCAGCGCCGACAGGAATACCGCCAGCACAAAGGTCCGCTTTCTGTCTCCCCGGAAGATCTTCTCCGCACCAAGCACCAGAAGCGGTAAGAACACCATGGGGTTTAAGAAGAAGGGATGCTTCCCCGCAGAAAACACTGCCCAGGAAGAAAAACCGTAGCAGAGCGCTCCTGTCAGTCTTCCCCAGCGATCCCCCTCCGGATCCACGTATGCACACATGGCCGAGAAGGTGATCCCCGCAAGATACAGACGGAGCAGGATCATAAAATCATAGAAATAATGCATGTATTCCGTAGGACATACCACGGACAGCGCCGCAAAGGGATCTCCGATCACATAGAACTGCAGGGTATGCAGAATATCATTTCCCTCACCCAGCGCAAAATCCCATTCCGGGAAGGACAGGGAATGGTTGGAGAACACATTTCCGATAAACTTCCTTAAGTATTCACCCCAGTAGGAATACGCCTTATAGTGCTGCTCCATCCCGTCGGTATTCCAGATCAGGGAACGGCCGGTGAAAAAGATCCATCCATAGGCAACCAGGAGCATGACAAGAAAGATAACCGTGAAGGTTAAATAATAATTCCTTCTTTTTCCGATATCCGCAAAACGGCTGTCACCAAAATTACGAAATATAGATTTTCCCTTTGTCACAGCTTACCTCCTGATGCCAGGCACATAGTCCGGCCTGACATACGATCCATGCATATTCTCCGCTGCCGATCACAGCATCTTCTTCAGGTATTTGCCGGTGTAGGACTTCTTATTCTTCGCCACTTTCTCCGGCGTTCCGGTGGCGACCACGGTTCCTCCGCCGTCACCGCCCTCGGGGCCCATGTCGATGATATAATCCGCCTGCTTGATCACATCCAGATTATGCTCGATCACAACCACCGTATTTCCGCCCTCCGCCAGCCGCTGCAGAATATCCAGAAGCTTCTGTACATCTGCAAAATGTAGTCCCGTGGTGGGCTCATCCAGTATATAAATGGTCCGCCCCGTGCTCCGCCTGGAGAGCTCGGTGGCCAGCTTGATCCGCTGTGCCTCTCCGCCGGACAGAGTGGTTGAGGGCTGTCCCAGCTTGATATAGCCAAGCCCCACATCCCGAAGGGTTTCCATCTTCCGCTTCACGGAAGGAACCGCATCAAAGAAGTCGCAGGCCTCGTCCACCGTCATATCCAGGACCTCGTAAATGTTCTTCCCCTTATACTTTACCTCCAGGGTCTCCCGGTTGTAACGCTTGCCGCCGCAGACCTCGCAGGGGACATAAATGTCCGGAAGGAAATGCATTTCGATCTTTATGATACCATCACCCTTACACGCTTCGCAACGGCCGCCGGCCACATTGAAGGAGAAACGACCCTTGCTGTAGCCAAAGGTCTTGGCATCTCTCGTTGCTGCAAAGAGATCACGGATCTGATCAAACACACCGGTATAGGTGGCAGGATTGGATCTCGGTGTCCTTCCGATGGGGGACTGATCGATATCGATCACCTTGTCCAGCACATCATAGCCCTCGATGGCATCATGCTTTCCGGGCTTCACCCTTGCGCGATTCAGATCCCGGAGCAGTCTCTTCTTCAGGATCTCATTGATGAGCGAGCTCTTTCCGGAACCGGACACACCGGTGATACAGGTAAATATCCCAAGGGGGATCTCTACATCGATATTCTTCAGATTATTCTGTTTTGCTCCACGGATCGTAAGCCATCCCGTGGCTTCTCTCCGTTCCTTCGGTACCTCGATGGCCAGTTCATGAGACAGATACTTTCCGGTGACGGAGTCCTTACATTTCATGATATCCTCAGCCGTTCCGCAGGCCACGATCTCTCCGCCGTGAACTCCGGCCCCGGGACCTACGTCGACGATATAATCCGCCGCACGCATGGTGTCCTCGTCATGCTCCACCACGATCAGGGTATTTCCCAGATCCCGAAGATTCTTCAGTGAGGTGATCAGCTTGTCGTTGTCCCGCTGGTGCAGGCCGATGCTGGGCTCGTCCAGAATATAGGACACACCCACCAGACCGGAACCGATCTGGGTTGCCAGACGGATCCGCTGTGCCTCACCACCGGACAGAGTGGATGTAGCCCGGCTGAGGGTAAGATAATTAAGCCCCACATCCGACATGAACCGGAGGCGTGCCCCGATCTCCCGGAGGATCTGCTCACCGATCATATTCTGCCGGTCCGTAAGCTCTGTATTCTCAAAGAACTCCCGCAGCTTATCCACGGACAGCTCCGTGACATCAAAGATATTCTTGTCCCCGATGGTAACCGCCAGTGAAGAGGGCTTCAGCCTCTTTCCTCCGCAGTCCTCACAGGGGATCAGCGTCATGAATTCCTCATAGGCTGCCTTCGCACTTTCGGAAAAGCTTTCCCTGTAGCGCTGCTGACAGTTTTTCAGCAGTCCCTCGAAGGGATGGAAGTACACATTTTTTCTGGACCGCTGCCCTTCGTAATAGATCTTGATCCTGTTTCCCTTTGTTCCGCCCAGCACCACATTTCTTGCCTCATCCGACAGCTCTCTCCAGGGTGTATCCAGAGAGAAGCCATACTCGGCAGAAAGCGCCTCCAGCACGGCATGACCGAAGCTCTTCTTGTCTCCGCTGTTCATCCAGCCGGGAACGGCGATGGCTCCTTCATTCAGAGAACGGGTCTTATCCGGGATCATGAGATCCGGATCAAACTCCTGGCGGAAACCCAGTCCGGTACACGTCGGACAGGCCCCGAAGGGATTATTGAAGGAGAAGGACCTGGGCTCGATCTCATCAATGGAGATCCCGCAGTCCGGGCAGGAGAAGCTGTCCGAGAAGTTCAGCATCTCTCCTCCGATCACGTCTATCTTCACCAGACCCTCCGACTGCTTCAGTGCCGTTTCCAGAGACCCTGCCAGACGGAGCTCCATATCCTCCTTGATCACAAGGCGGTCCACAATGATATCGATATTATGCTTTATATTCTTATCCAGCTTGATCTCCTCATCCAGATCATACTGGCTTCCGTCCACGATGACACGGGCAAAGCCTGCGCGCTTCGCCGCTGCCAGCAGCTTCTCATGGGTTCCCTTCCGTCCGCGGACCACAGGAGCAAGCACCTGGAATTTGGTCCTCTCCGGAAGCGTCATGATGCTGTCCACCATCTGATCCACGGTCTGCCGTTCAATGGTCTTTCCACATTTCGGGCAATGAGGAACTCCCACTCTCGCAAAAAGAAGACGCAGATAATCATAGATCTCCGTTACGGTTCCCACGGTAGACCGCGGGTTTCGGTTGGTGGATTTCTGGTCAATGGAGATGGCCGGTGAGAGGCCGTCGATCTTGTCCACATCCGGCTTATCCGCCTGCCCCAGAAACATGCGGGCATAAGAAGAGAGGGACTCCACGTAGCGCCGCTGTCCCTCTGCATAGATGGTATCAAACGCCAGGGAGGATTTACCCGAACCGGAAAGTCCCGTGAATACCACGAACTGATTCCTCGGGATCTTCACATTCACATTTTTCAGATTGTGCTCTCTCGCACCCTGGATCGTGATATATTTAATATCCTTCATGATTGCTGTCCTTTACTTTCATATCCGACGATTCCAAATTTAAGATTCCGCATTTACGAATCCATATTTATGATTCCATATCCCTCAGGGTTACCTTCAGCTCCTTGATCTCATCTCTCAGCTGAGCGGCAACCTCGAAGTTCAGCTCTGCAGCCTCTTTATTCATACGGCGGGTCAGTCGGTCGATCTCCTTCTTCAGCTCCTTTTTGCTCATCAGATCCGGATCTTCCTTCGTGAACCGTGCCCGCTTTCCTGCAGCTGCCTTCTCATCCTCCACGCTGGTGGTGATGAGCTCCCGCACTGCCTTCTGAATGGTCTGGGGCGTGATCCCGTTTGCATCATTGTAGGCCTGCTGAAGCGCCCGGCGGCGGTTGGTCTCGTCGATGGCATATTTCATGGAGTCTGTGATCACGTCTGCATACATGATCACGTGGCCGTCCACATTTCTGGCCGCACGTCCCACGGTCTGGACCAGGGATGTGCCGGAACGCAGGAAGCCCTCCTTATCTGCATCCAGGATCGCAACCAGCGTGATCTCCGGGATATCCAGTCCTTCACGAAGCAGGTTGATACCCACCAGCACATCAAAAACACCCAGGCGAAGATCCCGAACGATCTCCGTCCGCTCCATGGTGTCGATATCGGAATGAAGATACTTCACCTTAACATCCAGACCCTGAAGGTACTTCGTCAGCTCCTCCGCCATACGCTTGGTCATGGTGGTAACCAGCACCTTATGGCCGGCCGCGGTCTCCTTCTGGATCTCCTGATAGAGATCATCGATCTGACCTGTCACAGGACGCACGTCAATGGGGGGATCCAGCAGTCCGGTGGGACGGATGATCTGCTCGGTACGATACTCCTCATGCTCCTCTTCATAGGGGCCCGGCGTTGCCGAAACATACATGACCTTATCGATCCTTGTCTCGAACTCATCAAAGGACAAGGGCCGGTTGTCCATGGCCGAAGGCAGACGGAAGCCGAAATCAATGAGGGTCTGCTTCCTTGCCTTATTTCCGCCGAACATACCCCGGACCTGAGGGAGGGTCATATGGGACTCGTCCACAATGAGCAGGTAATCATCCCCGAAGAAATCCATCAGGGTATCCGGCGGATCTCCGGGCTTGCCGCCCGCCAGGATCCGTGTATAGTTCTCGATGCCGGAGCAGATGCCCGTTTCACGCAGCATCTCGATGTCGAATTCCGTTCTCTCCCGGATCCGCTGTGCCTCCAGCAGCTTATCATGGGCTTTAAAGTAAGCCACCCGCTCTTCCAGCTCTTCCTCAATCTCCTTCAGTGCCCGCTCCATCTTCTCATGGGCGATCACATAGTAGGATGCAGGGAAGATGGCCGAGAAATTCACATTTCTCTTCACCTCTCCTGTCAGAGGATCAAACTCGGAGATCCGGTCGATCTCATCTCCGAAGAATTCGATGCGGATCGCATTCTCATTCGTATTCGCCGGGATGATATCCAGCACATCTCCCTTTACGCGAAATGTGCTGCGCTTGAAGTCCATCTCATTCCGGGTGTACTGCATATCGATCAGACGTCCGATGAGCTCGTCCCTGTCGATCTGCATGCCGGGGCGGAGCGAAAGCATCATGGCCTTATAATCCTCGGGATTTCCGATTCCGTAGATACAGGAAACGGATGCTACCACGATCACGTCCTTTCGCTCGATCAGCGCAGCTGTGGCGCTGTGACGCAGCTTATCGATCTCGTCATTCATGGAGGAGTCCTTCGCGATATAGGTATCGCTGGAGGGCACGTATGCCTCCGGCTGATAATAATCGTAGTAGGACACGAAATACTCCACTGCATTCTCCGGGAAGAATGCCTTCATCTCCCCGTACAGCTGGGCTGCCAGAGTCTTGTTGTGGGAAATGATCAGGGTCGGCTTGTTCAGCGCCTTGATCACATTTGCCATGGTAAAGGTCTTGCCGGAACCGGTGACGCCCAGCAGTGTCTGCTGTTTCTTTCCGGCCTCAAAACCCCGGACCAGTTCTTCAATGGCCCGGGGTTGATCACCCGTAGGTTCGTATGGTGCTTCCAAATGAAACAGAGACTCTGACATGGTCCCTCCTTTAACCTATGGCATACAGCCCGCTTCGCGGTCTGTCTCACGGCTTCGCCGTGCGCCGCTGCTTCGCATCGGATGTCCTCGCTTCGCTCGGATTAAAGGCATCCTCCCACTGTGCTCCGCACAGCGGGCCCCTCCTTTAACCCAACTCACAAACATATACCGCTGCCGACATCTTGGGAACCACTACGGACATCTGGTTGTTCTGTGTGATCACCGTCTGGGAGTCGATGGAGTATCCTTCCTCCGTGGTCAGCATGATCCGGCGCATGGTGCGGTTGTTGGGCACACCCAGATGGCGGATGTGCAGGTTCAGCTTCTTATCGTTATAGTCATTGTTGATGACGATGGCCACCGCCTGCTTCCGGGTGAAACGGCCGTAGGCGATACATTTGAATTCAGTGTGCAGGAATACCAGCGAGCCGCGCATCAGCGCATCATACTGCTTGTGGATCCGGATCATCTCCCTGTGGAAATTGATCAGATCATGATCCTCGAATCCCCAGGGATAGGTTCGTCTGGAGTCGGGATCGGTCCAGCCTGTAACACCGGCCTCATCTCCGTAATAGATCGTGGGTGCTCCCGGCCAGGTCATCTGGAAGACAACCGCCTGTCGGAAGATACCCTTGTTTACATCTTCATTTGCCGCCTCGGGACCCAGGGTGTGGATCCGGCCTACCCGGCGGTTGGTACGTGTCAGGAAGCGGGAGTGGTCATGGTTGGACAGCTCGTTCATGGCTACCTGCAGAGATCCTGCCATAAATGTGGACATGTAATGCCGCATGGATCCGACGAACATATCCTGATTTCCCAGGAAGTCGCCGCGGAACTCGTCGCTGTGCTTCTCAACGCCCGTCAGGAACCATGTGATGGGCTCCATAAATGCGCTGTAGTTCATGACTGTATCCCACTGGTCACCCATCAGCCATGCCTTGGGATCTCCATAGTGCTCCGCAAGGATGATGGCCTCCGGATTTGCCCCCTTCACGGCCTTCCGGAAGTCTCTCCAGAAGCGATGGTTAAACTCCTCCGAATAACCCAGATCCGCTGCCACGTCAAGACGCCAGCCGTCTGCATTGAAGGGCGGAGAAACCCACTTCTTTCCGATGTTCAGGATGTACTGATACAGTTCTTCGGACTCTTCATAATTCAGCTTCGGCAGGGTATCATGCCCCCACCAGCCGTTATAGCTTCCGTTATCCGGCCAGGCCGAATCATCCTGGAACCGGAAGAACTTCCGGTACTGGCTTTCGCCGGTGAGATACGCACCCTTCGGATAATCCGGGTTCTTGTCGTAGATCTTCTCCCGGTCCATCCACTTGTTGAAGGAACCGCAGTGATTGAAGACACCGTCCAGGATCACCCGCATATTCCTGCTATGGGCCTCCTCCACCAGACGGATGAACACCTGATTGGAGGCCTCGAGATTCTCCTTATTCGTAACACGGGAGATATACTTCGTTGCTCTTGTATTGTCCAGGGAATCCGGCGGAAGAAGCTCGCCCTCATCCTTAACGATCTTCCCGAAATGCGGATCTACGTAATCGTAATCCTGGATATCATATTTGTGGTTGGAGGGGGATACGAAAATGGGGTTCAGATAAATTACGTCCACGCCCAGATTCTTCAGGTAGTCCAGCTTATTGATAACACCCTGAAGATCCCCGCCGTAGAAGTTCCCCACATCCATGTTGTCGGGATACTTATTCCAATCCTCGATCCGGCGTACCGGCTGTCCGATATAGCAGTACTCATTGGACAGTACGTCATTGGTATGATCGCCGTTACAGAAGCGATCCACATAGATCTGATAGAATACGGCACCCTTGGCCCAGTCGGGCGTATGGAAGCCGGGGCAGATCTCGAAATCGTAGGTCCGATTCAGATCCTTATGCTTGGAAACCCGGTTGTAGTATACCACCACTCTGCCCGCATGGATCTCGTAATAGTAACGGATCCGTTCCTTTACCTCCGGGATCACAACCTCATAATAATCAAAGAGCGAGGTTTTCTCAGCCACCTTCATCTCATAACGGTCTTCATTCACTACCACATAAACACCGTCCACGTTATCGACTGCCGTACGAAAACGCAGGGTGATATCATCTCCTACTGCCGGCTCTGAGGGGGAACAGAAATTCTCCGTTCCGTCACTGAAGAGCGCACCAAAATTAAGGATCGATGCCGAATTATAAATGTACTCTAATAGTCTTAATGAATGACCGTCTCTCATTTCCCATTACTCCCTTATCCGGCTGTGTCATACCTGATCCGGCCTTCCCACCGGTTCCAGACCCACTCAGCCTTCTTCGTCCTTAACTCCGATCAGAGATTTTCCCCATTTATCGAAGAGGATCATGATAAACAGTGCGATAATCGAACCAATAGCAGCAACGCCGATGGCCAGCCAGCCTCCCCGGATGGATATCGTTACATTTACGAATACATTCCAGAACGCGGCTACGCTGATGATCATTCCCACCGAAGAGATCCCAAATACCAGCCAGCGATACTTGTTCAGCGGCCTCAGCTGGCGGAACAGCATAACGAATCCCACGGCTGACAGTGTATACATGGCCCCAACCGCGATCTCATTCTCCGTCATCTCCAGATTTTCACCGATCAGCGTAAGGACCGCCACCACCATGGATGCGGCCAGCGCTGCCGGTGCCGCACCTATCAGGGTACGTATCAGCAGACGTCCATGCTGCTTCTTTTTATTATTTTCAAAAGCCAGCAGGAAGCCCGGGATTCCGATATTAAATGCGGAAACCAGCGAGATCATTGCTGCGGTCAGAGGATAGTGTGTCGCCGTAGCGATGGAATAAACGGCAAGCACAAGTGAGAAAATGTTCTTGTACAGGAACAGGATACTGGATCTCGTAATGTTATTGATGATCCGGCGTCCCTCAGTAACGATCATCTCCATATGGGAGAAGTCGGAATCCATCAGGACGACCTGTGCCGCCTGACGGGCCGCATCACTACCACCGCCCATGGCGATGGAGCAGTCTGCTTCCTTCATGGCCAGGATGTCATTGACACCGTCTCCGGTCATGGCAACCCGCTGTCCGTTGGCCTTGATGGCTTCCACCAGACGCTTCTTCTGTTCCGGCTTCACACGTCCGAATACGGTATATTTCTGAACTGCATCGCGATAATGACGCTCAGTCATAAGCTTTCCGGCGTCGATATAATTCTCTGCTCCGTCGATATGCGCTGCCACTGCAACCCGAGATACCGTAAGGGGGTTATCCCCGGAGATCACCTTCACCTTTACGCCCTGTTCCTTAAAGTACGCAAATGTAGCGGGTGCCGTTTCGCGGATCTCATTGGCCAGGCTGACAAAGAGGATGGGAGTCACATGCTCTGCATCCTTCTCCGTGCCGTTATCCGTTCTCCGGATCAGTGCAAGCACGCGCTGCCCTTTTCCGGTGTAGGTCTCGATCCCCTCCCGGTTCTCCTCCAGCTGCGCCTCCGAAAGAAGGAACTCCGGAGCGCCCAGACGATAGATCCCGCTGGCCATCTGGATCTCGGAATACTTTGTCTTGGAGCTGAAGGGTAAAACCGCAGTCGTCTCCAGCGGCTGTTTATCCGTATAATGCTTCTGCAGTGCCACCATGGTGATATTTCCGTCCGGCACGGTATGCACATAACGGGCGAGAAGTTCTTCCGCTTCTGTCTTCTCAGCCTCACTCCGGCCCTTCGGAGCAAAGACTGCCGTAACGGTCATCACATCATTTGTGATGGTTCCTGTCTTATCAACGCAAAGCACATCCACCCGCGCCAGCGTTTCGATACTCTTCATGTCATGCAGCATGACCTTGTTCCGTGCCAGCTTCGCCGAGCTCACGGTCAGTGCGATGGTAAGCAGGAGGTAAAGTCCCTCCGGGATCATACCGATCACGGCACCCACCATACTTACAACGGACTCCTGGAAGGTATGATGATTCACCGCCAGGGCCTGATATAAAAGGCCGCCGCCCACGGGAATGATGATAATGCCGGCTACCATAACGATGATCTCGATATCACGGATCAGCTCCGACTTCTTCTGCTTAACCTCCTTGGCCTTCGCCGTCAGCTTCGCAGCATAGGAATCACTTCCCACGCGGATCAGTCTGGCCTTACAGCTTCCGGAGACCACAAAGCTTCCGGACATCAGCTCCGCACCATGCCTCTTTTCGATCTCATCCGATTCTCCAGTGAGAAGCGCCTCATTTGCGGAGATCTTTCCTTCCACCACCTCAGCATCCGCCGGGATCTGCTGTCCCGCCGAAAGGACCACCAGGTCGCCCAGCACCAGCTTCGCGATATCCACGACCTGTTCCTTTCCGTCGCGGATCACGGTATACTCCGTCGTATCCAGAAGGGACAGATTATCCAGAACCTTCTTGGCACGGAGCTGCTGAACGATACCGATGATCATGTTGGCAATGATGATCGGCATGAACATCAGGTCCTTATAAGCACCTGCAACGATGACGAGGATCGCAAGACCGAAAAAGATGGCATTGAAATAAGTGCAGACATTACTAATGATAATACCTGCAACCGTCTGTGAGCTCTGATCCGGGATCGCATTCGACAGACCGTCGTTCTCTCTCCGAAGTGCTTCCTCCGTCGAAAGACCGTTCATGTCCGGCTCCCGTTCAAACTCTGCCATCAGCTCTTTCTTCTTCAGTTCCTGCAGTTCCTGCGATTTCTTCATAAACTGTTTCTTCCCAATATCAATGAGTATATATTACTCTTCTTTCCCTGTATTTACAAGGAAAACCCCCTCAGCGGTGTCCCTGCATCAGCCTCGGAGCGCTCAGGGCTGCTCCTGCATCAGCCTCGGATCACTCCGCGGCTCCATCAGCTCCTCATCCAGATAGGCATTGATGGTATCATATCCGAAAATGATCCGCAGCCGGAAGCCCTGCTCCGCATAGTCTGCCTCACAGCCGATCCGGTCCGATGCGATCGGGTTCTGTGTCAGCGGATCCTCCTCGATATCCCAGTGAAGCTCCGCCTTCTGTTCCCGCAGGAACTCTGCCGGTCTTCCGTTTTTATAGATCATCTTCATGTTATATAATACGGTATCCGAATCCACATTCAGGATCTGAACCCGCAGCTCTCCCCATTTCGTCTCCTTCACGAACACCAGCTCCGAAACATCCGTATACAGTCCGTAGGTGCAGAAGGAGGAAAGTGTCTGATCCGGCTGGATGCAAAGCGTGTAGTTATACATGTTTTCATCCGTCGGATACGCGTCAAACAGGACCTGGCCCTTAAACACATATCCCGCCTGAACCTGATATATGGAACCGGGAACATTTGCGATCACGCTGACTCCGTGAAATGCATTTCCCTTCGTCTGGTCCAGTGTGATGCTGAGATTCTCCAGGGAATGGGTGGGAACGCCCTTTTCCGCCTCTTTTTTGATCAGCTGCCTCATGCCGGCTTCCTTGATCTCGATCTCTCCCGTCGTTTTCTCGGACCATCTGGTGCTTTTCACATCCCAGCCAAAGGGGAAGCTGTACTTCCCTTCCACGTCCAGTGTCAGACGATGGATCATCCGGTCATCCTCCAGGGTCACATGGTATCTGGCCTTGAACTCGAAGAAGCCCTCCGCCTCCACCAGGGTCAGCTCTTTGATCTGCATCTCGCCGTAATCCGCTCCGTTTATGGTATATCCAAAGGTCGGTATCCCGGCTAAAAGCTTATCATTTCCCTGGATAAAGGATCTTCTGGTGAGAACCACCACCAGGAAGAACAGGCTCACCAGAAATAAGAGACAGACCACCGCAAAGACCCAGGGAAGCCATTTTCTCTTCTTCCGCTGTGGCAGCATGCTTTCCTGCGGCATTGGCTGATACTGAAACAGGGGCATCTGACTGTTCAGCGGCTGCTCATGATACTGCAGCATCTGCCCGGCTCCCGGCATCGGTCCGCTCTCCCGCGGGCCGTGAGCGCCGTAGCTCGGCAGCTCCTGCCCCTGCCACCTGTTGCAGAAGGGACAGAGCTCGCTGTCATCCTCTATCCGGTTATCGCAAAATCTGCAATATTTCATTCCCTACTTCCCGGCCTTCTGACTCAGCTCCTTTGCCTTCATCCCTGCCATATGCTTCAGCCCTTCATTGGGAAAAATGACATTGTCGCTGAAGGGATTCACAACAACACCGGCATCATCCTCAACGATGGTCATATAATCGTCGAAGGTAAGCGTAAGGCACATGGTATCCTCGCTGAGGAACATATCTCCCTTCCGAACCTCCATCCAGTTGGTAAATGCCGGGAAGAACTGTGTTCCGTCCGGTGCAGTCAGCTGAACAAAGGAGAAGGAATTTCCTTCCTTCAGTCTTCCGGTCCCGTTGGGCTTCATATCCACTGCCTCCGGTGCTGCCTTGATCGGTGCCAGGAACTTTCCTTCCAGCGCGATCTCCCGTGCGA
The DNA here is from genome assembly GCA_902792005.1 of uncultured Lachnospiraceae bacterium. Taxonomy (GTDB): domain Bacteria; phylum Bacillota; class Clostridia; order Lachnospirales; family Lachnospiraceae; genus Eubacterium_Q. Next base: position 9,444 of record CADAXW010000021.1, on the reverse strand, counting down.
TCACATTCATGCACTGCATGAAATCCTCACTGCCCGGCTTCAGATCTCTCCGCTCCTCCAGATATTTATCCAGAGTCGGATTTTTCAGGGGATTGTTTATTTCAACATTCATAGCTTATCTCCTCCAAAACATGGTTATATATCCTATGATTATACCAAAAAACGAGGTGACAGTACAGAAATTTCTGTTCTGCCGCCTTATTTCCGGCGCCTCATGGAAAGCCTGTTTTCGTGCAGCCCATCCTCCTTAAAAAAAATAATAGGCAGCCATTCGTTTCCGAACACCTGCCTATAGGGGGGATAAGACGTCCGTACAGGTATCAGACATCCATCCATCATTGGACATCTGAATAAATACGCCTTACAGGAATATTATACTAAACCGAGTTCGCCCTAGTTCACCCCCATATTCTCCAGCAGGGAAGCGGCATAGCCCGTTTCCGCCCAGGAGTAGTCCAGCATATACTCACCATGGTAATGCTTTCGAACCATTTCATTTCCGTCCAGCGCGTCGTAGAGATCGCAGTGAACCTTATTTCGATCGATCTGGATCTGCCGATTCTGATGAACGATCACCTCAGGAAAACCTGCATCTGCCAGATCCTGCGTGAGATAACCCAGCAGCTTGGAGATCATCTTCGATCTGTTTTTTCCAAACTCATGATCCTCGAAGATATCCTCCGCGATATCCCTTGTAGTCACCGGCATGCCGCACCGGTCGATGAGATATGCCAGGATCTCCTTGGAATAGGTTCTTGAAAAATGTATCGCTTCCCGCTTTTTGTTATATACCATGAAATTGCCGAAGGTGATGACCGTCAGCTGATCCACCCGTTCCGTCTCCTCTTCCACCGGGGTGCGCAGGTTCTTCAGCTCCTGCTCGATATCCTCCTCGGTAAAGGGCTTCAGCAGATATCCGCTGGGACGGACATGATACGCCTCCAGCGCATACTGGGAATAGCTTGTAACAAAGATGATATTGCAATGCAGTGCATGCTTTTTCACCTCCTCAGCCAGCCAGATCCCGGTGACCCGTCCCACCTCGATGTCAAGAAAGGCCACATCAAAATCCTGCTTTTTATCATAGGCCAGGTAGTCATCCACATCCTCAAATGCTACGATCTCAGCATCCGGTCGAAGTGACTGCAGCATTTCCGTAAGTAAGTAGAGTGCCGGCCGCTCATCATCTATGACCATGATCTTCATTTTCCAACCTCCTTCGGTATCCTTATGATACAGGTGGTCCCTTTCCCCGGAACACTGTCCACCAGAAGCTCGCCGTTACACTCCGCTGCAAGGCGCGCACGTACATTTGCGATACCGATATGGGTATCATCCAGTTTTTCAAGCTGTGTGATGTCGAAGCCGACACCGTCATCATGAATCTCAACCTCGTGGCAGGTATCGGTAGCCCGGGAGGACACCCGGACCGTTCCGCCCTTTTTCCCGTTTTTGCTCACTCCGTGCTTCACCGCATTTTCCACCAGCGTCTGCACACTGAAGATCGGCAGCTTGAAATCCCAGTCCCGAATATCCGACTCCACCTGCAGACGATCCTCAAAGCGAAGCTTCTCCAGCGAGAGATAGACACGGGTATGCTCCAGCTCCGACTCAAATGGGATCACCGACTCCGATTTGATGCTGTCCAGATTATGCCGAAGATACTTTGAAAAATCCACCAGTCCCTGCTTTGTCTTCCTGGCATCCTTGTCACAGTGATAGATCAGGGATACCAGGGTATTATGCAGAAAATGTGGCTGTATCTGCGATACCATCAGCTTCGTCTGCATACGTTCCATCCGACGGGCATCCTCAGCGATGATCTCCGCCTTATAGTTCTCATAGATGACAAACATAAACAGGGCCGCAACGCATACCATATAATTTGTCACATTCAGATCAGGCAGGAATATCCGGATACCGATAGACAGCATCGGGCAGAACGCCGAAAGAATTCCCAGCTTGAGCAGGCTCGGATCTGCCTGCTTTCTCATTATGAACAGGCTCACTCCTATGAACAGATACGTGAAAAGGCTGATACCCGTCCAGATCCAGAAACCCCAGCTCATGGAAAAGACACCGTCCGTATCGATCCGGTACAGAACATCCGTAAAAGGTGTGCAAAACAGGAGCAGCAGATCGACAAACTGAAGAACCATCAGCGCCTTGAAAATAACCGCGACGAACCTGTTCTCCTGCACCTTCGTGAAACGGACCCGAAGTGTATTTAAAACGAAAAACGTCTCTCCCCAGAGTGCGAGAACGTAGATAAATGCGGCGATCCGGTGCGCAGTGACCGCATCCGGGTTCCGCCTGAAAAGCAGCATGGTGATATCTGCTTCATTTGCAACCAGAAGGATCGCAAAGAAAACGATCAGTTCAACCGTATAGGGGACCCGGACTCTCCCGGACAGCGTATTCTTCCTGTCCTGATGAACGCTGTAACACATGGTCCCGATCATGACCAGCAGAACGACGCAGGTAAAGCTCTCCACCGCACCATGTATGACGTCCCATATTCCGTTTCTTAAGACCAGTTCCTCTATCAACGCCGCTAACCTCTCTCATTCCATAGGGATTACGCAATATAATCACAGATATATTCTAACGAACCCGATGGGTTTTCTCAACAGGAATTTCATCTGCCACCGTCCCTCCGCCCGGTCTGCCCTGAAGATATGACCGCAGTCATACCCGGGACTATGAAAGATATGACCGCGGTCACTGTCACCCCCTCCGGAAATGTGCTACATTCAAACTAACAAAGCGAAAACCAAAAAGGAGAACGAAAATGAAAACCGGACTATCCGCCTCCAAGTACATACGAAACAACAAGCGGACCTGTTTTGTGCTCATCCTGGCGCTGGGGCTCACCTTCATGACCATGTACGTCATAAACTACCTGATGATGGTAACCAACGAGAGTCTCGCGCCTGTCTGCCTGGAGCTTCCAAAGAAGATCACCTACGCAGATCTCACCCCGGAATCCATGGGCATCGATCTGGCAAACACGCCTCAGGAAGAGCGAAATCAGATCATTCAGGAAACAAGGCAATCCATCGTGGATCGGCTGAAGAAGATAAACGGGATCAGAAATGCCTATTACACACAGGTCATAAATTCATCCTACTTTGCAGTCCTGGGAGGTGTGAGCTACGAATTCCCGCTGCTGTCTCCCGAGGATATTCCCGAGGTCATGGATCACGTCGGTGCTAAGCTGGTGGAGGGAACAATGCCCGCAGGGGACGGCGAACTCCTGGTGGACAGCTGCATCATGAAGAACAGCAATCTGTCCATCGGAGACTGGTTTATGGAATCTGCCTACGGAAAGGTCTTCAAGGTCACCGGCGTCATTGAGTCCGACTACCGGTTCTGCATCGGAACCCCGAATGGCTTCAACAACTCCGGATGGTATTTTGTGATCCTGACGGATGAAGCACATTCCGACTTCAGCAAGATTGCCGAAGAGCTTGGGATAAAGACCTCCGATCTGGACATCATCGATGACCAGCCCGACTACAAAGCGTTCTATCATGATGAAGTCGAGTCCGTCGGCTCCACCGTGATCTTTGCGATCCTGCTGGTGGTCATGATCTTCCTGGCCATCTCGGTGCTGGTGGCATATATCTCCTTCATGCGGAACAGAGCTAATGAGTACTGCCTCTACACCTCCATCGGTTTCTCGAAGCGGGAGGTCTACGGCATGATCATGCGGGAGATGGGCATCAACTTCGGAAGCGGCATCCTGCTTGGCGTCATCTGCGCCGCACTTGCCATGTGGCTGCTGGATCTTCTGCTGATCCATCCACAGGGTCTCACATCCGGCTGGTGGTATCCGGAACATTTCCTGAGTATCATCGCTGCATTTACAGCCATCATCGGTCTGCTGCAAATACCGATCCTGATCACGGTCCACAACATCCGGACCATTGATATGATCGAGGACTAGACACAGAACAGAAAGGAACGAATTATGTTTGAGATAAAGAATATATGCATGATCTACGATTCAGATACAGATGAGCAAATGTATGCTCTGGGCGGTTTCGACCTCTCTCTTCCCGACACCGGGCTGGTGGGGATCATCGGTCCCTCCGGAAGCGGCAAGAGCACGCTCATGTACTGCATTTCCACTCTGAAAAAGCCCACGGAAGGAAGCGTGGTCTATAACGGAACCGAGGTGACTGCCTGCAGGGATTCCGAGCGGGAGGAGCTTCGCCGAAAGGAGTTCGGCTTCGTTTTCCAGAAGCATTATCTGGTTCCCTACATGAATGCCCTGGACAATGTCATGGTTGCCGCCACCGACCACAGCCGTGAGTCCGTGGATCGCGCAAAGGAATTTCTGAAGAAGCTGGGCCTCTCCGAGCGCGAGTTCGGCAAGCGCCCCGCCAAGCTGTCCGGCGGACAGTGCCAGCGTGTGGCCATCGCAAGAGCCATGGTGAATGATCCGAAGGTCATTTTCGCCGACGAACCCACCGCATCTCTGGACCACGAGAACGCATTTAACGTGATGAACATTTTGAAGGAGTATTCCAGAGACCGACTTGTTCTGGTCGTAACCCATGACCGCTCCATCCTGAAGGATGTGGATATGACCGTGGAAATGTGGGACGGCATGATCAGCAATATCGCTTGATCCGGAATATGGAACGATCTGCGGGAATCGCGGAATCGTGGAATCGCGGAATCGTTGAATGGAGGAAAAGAATGAACCCGCTTTCATCATTTTATTACATACGCAATAACAAAGGGCGTGCAGCTCTGATCATCTTCATGATGTTCTTCACCACCCTGATGTTCATTGCCGGAAATTACATCAAGAGTATGGACTGGTACTGGCAGGATTGTTTTTCCTACGAAGACCGGCTTGCAGTGATCCAGGTCCTGCCCACCGACGAGGACTCCAGGGATTACAAGGCGGTCAGAGAAGAGATTGACAAGGATCCCAAGCTGAAGTGGATGAACCTCAGCGGCTATGGCTATGGCGGACTGGAATGGACCTGCACCCTGGGCTTTGACATCGGAAGCTACAGCAAGGTATTCAATTCCAAAGAGGACATGAAGACTGCCTTCGACCTCTGGGGCATCGACGTTGACGTCTCCAAACTGGAGAACCGCAGCATCGTGATCAGCAGTGCTTTGGCAAGGAACAAAGGCCTGAAGGCCGGCGACAAGCTGGACCGGACCGTGGATGATGCTTTGGATGATACCTACACTCTGGGCGCTGTCTTCGAGGGAAATTCCTTCGCTACATTTTATCTGGTGGAGTCCGAGAATGACGCACGAACCTACGTATACAGCGACGAGCTCACCGGCCAGGACCTGCATGACTACATCCTGAATCTGATCGGTGACCGGAAGGTGAAGCTGAGCAATTTCAGCAGCGAGTTCGTCAACCGGCAGCTGGCACCGCTGTATCTGATCTTTACCGTCGGCGCATTTCTCCTGTCAGTGATCCTTGCAGTCACCGTAAACTCCGTGGTCAACGGCCAGTACATCCGCAGGACCTACGAATTCGGCGTGTACCGCGCCCTTGGCATCTCACGGAAGAGAGTCTTCCGGAAATGTGCCGCCGAGCTCCTTCTCATGGATGCCATCGCCATCGTGATCGGTGCAGCCGTGTGCTTCCTGACCACGTTCCTGCTGAATGAGCTTTACTATATCCCGGGCGGCCGGTTCCTGCCCTACTTCTCCTGGCTGGGCGTTCTGTGCTTCGTGATCTCGAACCTGACGGTTCTTCTTCCGATGATCCTCTCCAAGGGTCGTCGCATGGGGAAAGCAGATGTGACGGAGTTCTAGGGAATCGCAGCATTTCTCAGGGCCATTCCTCTCGAGTCGATATGCGAAGCGGAGGGACAGCCCTGAGAACCGGGATCCGGGGTAAATGCCGGATCATTCTCCTCTCAGGACTTGCACAGCGGAGGTAATATTGTTAGGATAGATATGATGATATACGCAATGATCGACAACATAATCATCTTCACGCTATGCCTTGTTACGGTACTTGGTGCTGATCTTCCCATCCTGCTTATCATAACTGCAGGGCTTTTTGTCGTTATGGTCACAGCAGATTCTCTGGAGTTCCGGCTCTACTGGGTGAAGGCCGCCTTCTGTATCGCCTTCGCGGTTCTTTCCAACTCCTGGATCGGATTCCTCGCTTTCACCGTACTTTGGCCCGGGGTGATCCCCCTGCTCATCGCTGTGCCGGGGATCCTGTATGCGATCTACGCCCTGTGCCTTCAGGCCGGAGATGTATCGGTGCATTTTGCTGCATCTACCTTCCTTCTGTCGCTGGCAGTCATGGCCGGGAACGCTCTCCTGCTCCTTCTGAAGGAAATGATCCGAAAGGAGCTGGCGAAGAAAGAGACAGAACAGGCTCGCCTCCGAAGCTTCGCCATCAGTGAGATGCGTGAAAAGAAGCTGAACCGGCAGCTGGCACAGCAGAATTATCTGGTGGATAAGAACGCGCGGCTTACGGAGCGGGAGAATATCAGCCGGAACATCCATAACAGTGTGGGGCACACCATTACTGCTGCCATCATGACACTGGATGCGGCTGACATGCTTTATGATGTAAAGCCGGAGGAAGCGCGAAAGAAAATGAATGATGCCAATGAGCGGATCCGCGGCAGCCTGGAGTCCATCCGGCGCGCGGTACGTACACTGGACGAGGAAAGCAAGGATGTACCGTTGACGGATCTGATCGCCGGTCTTCAGAATATCATCGAGGAATTCACCATGGACACCGCACGGCGCTGTGATTTCAAGACTGAGTCCTTCCCGGAGGGAATGCAGATCCCCCATGAGCATATGGAGTTTCTGACCGGTGTTCTGGAGGAGCTTCTCACCAATGGCGTGAAGCACGGGCAGGCAGACAGCTTCCTGATCAACCTGACCGGCGACTCGGGACATTTACAGCTCATTGTGAAGGACAATGGCAGGAGCGATTATAATGACGCAAATGCGGCGAAGCTCATCGAGAACGGCTTCGGCCTGAAGAAGATCATCTCCTACGCAGAGCGCTGCGGCGGACAGGCCGGATTCCGAAACGAGGACGGCTTCCGGGCCAGCATCGAGCTGCCTGTTCCGCAGAACACCTGACACAAGCATATAAGGGGGAAACCGAGACATGAACAGCATACTTCTGGTGGATGACGAAACCATGCTGCTTGACAGCCTGGAGATCATTCTGTCCCTGAATGGATATGAGATCATGGGAAAAGCACATGACGGCGTGGAGGCCCTTGAACTTCTGAAGTCTGCTCAGCCCGATCTGGCGCTGGTGGATCTGAACATGCAGGGGATGGGCGGCATCCAGCTCATCGGCGAGATGAAGCAGCACTATCCTTCCATCCGGATCCTGGTGCTCACCACATTTTATGACGATAAGAATATCACCGATGCCATCAGCCGCGGTGCTGACGGATATCTTCTGAAGGACAGCGGCAAGGACGCGATCCTTGGAGCAGTCCGCCAGATTCTGGGCGGCGTCACCGTACTGGATGCAAAGGTTATGCAGCGCCTGACCATGCTGGTCAGCGCCAATGCAGGAGGAGCAGGAAGCTCGTCAGCTGACAACTCTTCTACCACATCCAACAGCTCGTCCGATCACTCCACTGGAGCCTCCTCTGCCGACCAGTCCGCAAACAGACTCACTGACGCAGCCGACCCTCTGACAGACCGCGAGAAAGAAATCTGCGTACTCATCACAGAAGGCCTGTCCAACAAGCAGATCGCCGAGCGGCTGTACATCTCGGAAGGAACCGTAAAGAACTACATTTCCAGCATCTACGATAAAACCGGCATACATGACCGCGTGAAGCTGACCCTTGCACTGAAGGGGAATTGACAAGAAGAAAAGGCTAAGGAAACCATCGCCACGCGCGCTTCCTTAGCCTTTTTTCTTTTCCAAATCTTTTCCGAGATTATCGGCACACCTTACCGGTCGCCGTACATTTTCTCATAATAATTCTGATACTCTCCGGAGATGATCTCCTCCCACCAGGATCTGTTGTCCAGATACCACTGGATGGTCTTCTTGATCCCGTCAGCAAACTTTGTCTCCGGCAGCCATCCCAGTTCATTATGGATCTTTGTGGGATCGATGGCATAACGCATGTCATGACCCTTCCGGTCAGTAACATAAGTGATCAGTGACTCCGGCTTGCCAAGCTCCTTGCAGATCAACTTAACGATATCGATGTTTGCCATCTCATTGTGTCCGCCCACATTGTAAACCTCACCGATCTTTCCCTTATGGATGATCAGGTCGATGGCCTTGCAGTGATCTTCTACGTAGAGCCAGTCACGGACATTCTTACCCTCGCCGTAAACCGGAAGCGGCTTATCCGCAAGGCAGTTCGCGATCATAAGCGGGATCAGCTTCTCCGGGAAATGATACGGCCCGTAGTTATTGGAGCACCGCGAGATCGTCACAGGCAGTCCATAGGTTCTGTAGTAAGCCATAACCAGCAGATCCGCTCCGGCCTTGGAGCTGGAATAAGGCGAGCTGGTATGGATCGGCGTGGTCTCCGTAAAGAACAGGTCCGGACGGTCCAGCGGAAGGTCGCCATAAACCTCATCCGTGGAAACCTGATGATAACGGGTGTTGCCGAACTTGCGGCAGGTATCCATCAGCACGGAGGTTCCCATGATATTAGTCTCCAGGAAGATACCCGGGTTCTCGATGGAACGATCCACATGGGACTCCGCCGCAAAGTTTACGACGATATCCGGCTTCTCCTCTTCAAACACCTTTTCCACTGCCACACGGTCGCAGATGTCCACCTTGCAGAAACGGAACCGCGCCGCCTTCGCAGCGTCATAATCCGGTGCACTCTCCTCCAGCAGGCTTGCCAGCGTGGAAAGATTTCCGGCATAGTCCGGATAGGTGTCAAGCATATGAAATACAAAGTTACTTCCGATAAAGCCGGCACCGCCGGTTACGATTATTGTCATCTGATCCTCCTATCACTCTTCCTCATCAGTCCTTCTTCTTTTCCTGCCTCTTCTGGTAAAGAATACGATTCCTGCACCCAGCATCAGCGCCATAACAAGCAATGCGTCACAGTTCATCCAGACACCGGTGGGGATGATGCCCGCCCGGGTGTTGGTCACCGCAAGGGTGATATCCGCAGACACGGTAAACTTCAGTTTATTATCCTCCACCGCTGTTGCGCTTCCCAGCTGGAAGGTAGGTTTATAATCTTCAGCATTCTCGGTAATGGTAACCTCAGCTCCACCGGGAACCGAGATCGCAACCCTCTCATTATGTGCCAGTTTAAATGTACCGCCGGACTTCAGCGGTGTCGCCTGCGAAATACCGTTCTTGGTCCACGCATACTCCGTCGTTCCGGTTCCATCATCTCCGGTCACAGCAAAGGTGAAATTAAACTCCTTATCTCTGCTGCCCTGATTTCCGGTAACCGTCTTTGTCACCGTAAG
>CADAXW010000020.1 GCA_902792005.1 uncultured Lachnospiraceae bacterium | reverse complement strand
GATAAGGTCCCCATCATGTATATGACGGCGGATGACGCAGAGGAAACCGAGGGCAAGGGCTTTGACCTGGGTGCAGCGGACTTCATTCATAAGCCCTTCCGCGCGGACGTGCTGCTCCGCCGGGTAAAGAATATCCTGGACAGCCGGGAGAAGATCCGTGATCTGACCGAGGAAGCCAACATGGATCAGATGACGGGACTTCTGAACAAGAGCGGTTCTCTCCGTGCCCTGACCGAGGCCTGTGCCGAAAAGGAGGGCTACCTTCTGATGATCGACCTGGACAGCTTTAAGCTGGTGAACGATCTCTATGGCCATGATTTCGGAGATTCCATTCTGAAATGTTTCGCTGACCTGATGCGAAAGCATCTCACGGATGAAGATGTGCGCGGGCGGATTGGCGGGGATGAGTTCACGGGCTTTATGACCGGCGCCAGAGAAGAGACGCGGGTCGCTACATTTGCCAAAGTGATGAATGAAGAGTTTCTGCAGGGTGCAAAGGCGATCCTGGGGGAGGATATGAACATTCCCCTCGGCGTGTCCGTGGGCGCGATTGCTGTTCCCGAGTTCGGCAGGGATTATGATGAGCTGTTCAAGCTTGCAGACCATGCCCTTTACGGCGTGAAGCAGAACGGAAAGCACGGCTACGCCATCTATGCAGTGGAGCAGGAGACCGAGGACAGCGCCGCAACGCCGGAGGAGGAAATGGACCGCCTCAGCAAGGTCCTTCAGGAGAGAAATGTATCGGACAGGGCACTTTGGCTGGGACAGGATGCCTTTGCCAGCGTCTATCGTTTCCTGGTGCGGTTTGTCACCAGATATGAGGGCGTGGCTCACAAGATCCTGTTTACGCTGACGCCGAAGGTTCCCACCATGTCAGCGGAGGAATTTGAAAATGTGGTCCAGGCTTTTGGGGAGGCACTCAGCAAGCACCTTCGGAAGAGCGACCTCATGATGCAGAGCAAGAAGAATCAGTTCTTCCTGCTGCTGCCGGAACTGGACCGGGATTACGTGGAGCTTGTGGTGAGCCGTGTGATCCAGAGCTTTGAGCAGGAAGGGTACCATGACGTGGTGGACATCCGGCACGTGGCCGCGTTCCTGCAGGATGATGCAGAGTAATCACGAAACTGTGAATAACGGAAAATAACAGCGAATGGCTGCAAGCGACTGCGGATAGCAGAGAACGAATGCAGATAGCTGCGGACGATTGCGAACGACAGGAGGGGCGGAAATGTACTATCTGATCAGAGATACATTGGAAGAGTGTACCCTGGAGGACTGCCGGCGGAGGGAGGCACCGTACGTTGCGGTGCTGACCACGGAGGAGTGGCAGGCAGAACGCGCAGACTTTGATATGGGTATCGATCTTGAACCGGATACCAGCCATATTCATAATACGAAGGCCGAGGTGAACTACGATTCGCTGACGGGAACCTTCTCCATTCCGAATCGCCGGGACTTTGACAAGGAGGAGTGGCATTTCGCCTTTGCGCTGGATGAGAAGGGGATCGTATTCATCGATGACGGCGGCTTCGCCGGACATCTGATCCGCCGCGTGAAGCGGGCAAAGAAGTGGCATATGCCCAGTCTGGAGCGGTTTTTATATGATTTTCTGGAGCAGATCATTTATCGGGATCTGTCGATCCTTGAAGGATATGAACGGGAACTGGATCAGATCGAGACTGTGATCCAGGAGAACGGAGAGGCAGAGGAAGAGCTGAAGCGGGCCAATGAGATCCGCGGAAATCTCCGTGATCTCCGGATCCACTACGATCAGCTGATCGACCTGGGGCAGGAGCTGGAGGAGAATGAGAATGGCTTCTTCAAGGCTGAAAATGTAAGATATTTCCATCTTTTCACCAACCGCATGTCCCGGTTGTACGACTCGGCCTCTTCTCTTCGAGACTATACCATGCAGGTGCGAGATATGTACCAGGCTCAGCTGGATGTGAAGCAGAACCGCATCATGACGGTGCTGACGGTGGTGACCACCATCTTCATGCCACTGACACTCATCGTAGGCTGGTACGGCATGAACTTCCGGTATATGCCGGAGCTGGAGTCGAGATGGGGCTACCCCATCGTCATTGCGATCTGCCTGGCCATCGCCATCACGAGTCTGATCTTCTTCCGAAAGAAGAAGTGGTTGTAGGGGCGAAGATGTAAAGATGCGAAGATGCACGTATGCGGAGATGCATGGGTGTGAGATTGCGGAGGTGGAAAAAGCGTGTTTAATGATAATCTGGTTAATCTGATCAAGAATAAGTTTCAGGATTGCATAAAGGCAGGAGTATCCTTCCGTCCGGCCTACTATCCGCATATCGTGAAAAAGCAGGAAGAAAAGGCGCTGAAACATTTTATNNNNTGTTCGACACATCCCTGTTCTCAAAGGGAAAGAACGGCCTGGCACTTACGGATCAGGCGGTTTACTTCAAGGATATGATGGGTCCGACCTATAAGTGCAAATATAAGCATTGGCGGATCGACGCAGATGATGCAGCAGAGCTGCTGCATATCAGCGACGGGAATACATTTCTTCTGCCCGCCTTTCTCACCGGACTTCTGAATGAGATCTGCACACTGAAGAAATATGAAGGACTCTTTGAAGCTGAGGAGCAGGAGGCAGATGCAAAGGCAGAACTGCAGGTAGAGCAGAAGGGAGAACTGAAAGAAGAACCGAAGGAAGAGCAAAAGGCGGAGAACGTAGCCGCTGAGAGTGCAGAAGAGACTGGCAAGACAATGGCGGCTGAGGATACGGAAGAAGGCTCGGACAAAGAGGATGGCGCTGAGAAGAAAGTCACGGACAAAGAAGATGGCGCTGAGAAGAGGACCGAGGACAAAAAAGATGGCGCTGTAGAAGACGACGAAGATGACGACGACGAAGAGGATGACGACGAAGGCGGAACATTTCTTGACATTTTAGGCGTGGTGCTGGATGTCACATCGGATCCTTCCATAGAGTGATAGAGAGTGACAGAGAGTGACAGGGTTTGGTCCACAGGGAGAACGGCAAGATGGAAAATAAGAAAAGAAAAGCGCTGATCATTATTATCTGCTGCTCTGCGTTTTTTCTGGCAGGAACAACAATCTTACTTTTTTTCATGCTCCAGAAGGAAAAAAGCGGATTTGATACGCCGGAGGCAGCAGCAGAGAAGATCATGAATGCATCGGTGAATAAGGACTGGAAGACCATCATCGATCTGACAACGGATGATACGCTGGAAATGCTCCTGCAGGCAGATGCCGAGAAGGTAAAGGCAAAGGACATTTCGTCAGCCGCTCAGCTTCGCGACTGGGCGGTGCAGAATGCGGCCTCAGTCCCCGATCCCATGAACGGGAAGACCATCCTTCAGTATTCCCTTGGGGAGACGAGGACCATGCCCTCTGCTGAGTATATTAAGTACTTCCTGGGAGGAGAGGGGAATAATGCCTACTACCCCTTCCTGAAGAGCAAGGAAGAAATCGCAGTTGTGGAACTGAAATATACCATGCAGGATGGCAATGAAGAACGCGAGCGGAGCGATTCGGTGGTTTCCTTCAAGTCGGATGGAAGATGGTATCCGCTTACCGGGGTCCAGGTGATCGACAGCATGCTGGGAATGAATTGAATTCTCAAAATCACCTCTTTACAAAATCGAACATACGTTCTATAATGACGTAAAGAAGGTGATAGCATGGATATAGATAAACTGAGTGAAAATCGAATCGATGTGATCTGCCAGCACAGCAGAGATGGAGGTGTGATCCCCCTCAGGCTTCGCGTATGTGATGAAGAGGGGGAACTTCATGCCTATACCATAAGGAGCTATAAGGATCTGTCCGGGCGCGGAGCCTATACTGCATCAGACGGGACCTACATCACGGACCGGCTGCTTGTCTTTGACTGTCATATCCAGGTGCTGGGACGGATCCGCACCGTGCGGCTCTATTTTGACAAGGTCCGGAACCTGTGGGCCATGACGGTATAGATGCAGCGCAAGTTTGATCGAGCAGATCGCAGGCAAGCTGGTGGATAATGACGCTTTCAAGGCAAAGTTCTCGAAGGCATAATTGGCGTCTACCATGTCCGATAGTTATCGCATATAGGGATTGCTATATACAAAAAACAGAGTTCAGATTTTGAGGTGACCTCATTTTCTGAACTCTGTTTTTGTATGTCTGAAAGCAGCGGCGATAATTGAAATCAGGATTGCCGTCTATCCTGGATATTACTGCAATCCCTCGCCGGGGTGCTCGATCAGCTCTGTGGTAAGGATGTCGTTTACCACCTTGATCACGTCATCCGGTTCCAGACCATGGACGTAGCTGGCTTCCTCAACGCTTTCGTACAGTGCGACACCGCAGGTGACACAGTGCATACCGACAGACAGAAGAGCCTTTGCAGCCATGGGATACTTCTCGATCACATCACCGATCAGCATATCCTTGGTGATGAACTGGCGGATCCCGTCTTCATCTACCGGGATGTCTTTGTACTTCTCTGCAGGATCCTCGGACTGCGGAGCGACATCGTTCGGAGCGGCATCATTCGAAGCGGAATCAGCAGATCCGCTTTCCGGTGCAGCAACGGGTGCGTCAGCGGATACATTTTCCGTAGCTACTTCTGCGTCGCTGTTTTTGTTATGTATTTTATCCCAAGGGATGAATTCACTTTTCATAGATAGCCTCCGGGTTCTTTGTTACGTGTTTGTTCACAAAAACGATTAAAAACCTTTTTTTCGGATTTGTCAAGATGGAACGCCGGGCGGGAACAGCGGTTAGATCAGAGAGTCAACAAAGGCTGCAACATCCTTCATGGAGTGGCTGGGTTCGAAGCGTGCAACCACTTCACCCTCCCGATTCACAATGAATTTCGTGAAGTTCCATTTGATCTCCGGATTGTTTTTATAATCCTTGTCGAACTTCTTCATCATGGCGGCGAGAGCCAGTGCCTTGGGGTTTTTGNNCAGAACTCATGGATCTCTTCATCGGACTCCGGAGCCTGGCCCGCAAACTGGTTGCAGGGAACGTCCACGATCTCCAGACCGCGGTCGTGGTACTTCTCGTACATTTCCTCCAGATCCTTATAGTGAGGTGTGAAGCCACAGCCTGTGGCGGTATTTACAATAAGAACAACCTTTCCCTTGAAATCATTCATAGATACTTCACTGCCATCTGCAGCGGTTACTGTAAGATCATAAAAATCGGACATATGGGGTTCCTCCTTATATTTCATTTTATGTAATTATATTGCACGCAATCCAAAATGTCAAGCACAAAATGGAATATAAGATCATTGCATATTCTATGCCGGTCTGCGTCGACCGGCCGACATCTTTCTGCGCTTAATAAGTTACCGCTAAGGAGTGATATTTCACATGGAATTCATTTGAAGAGGGGTATTTGTTGTTGTAAAATAAAACCGTAATGGATCTTATTGAAGAGCATGAAGCAGAGGGGGTGATACTATGGTGAGGAGTCGAAGCGTTATAGCGACAGCACCGGGGACAACAATAAAAGAGCAGCTGCTCGACAGAGGTATGAGCCAGAAAGAGTTCGCTGCAAGGATGAATATGTCAGAGAAGCATATCAGTAAGCTGATCAATGGAAGTGTGCTACTTACTCCCGAAACCGCCATAAGGTTAGAGATGGTTCTCGGAACTCCGGCGAAGTTCTGGAATAATCTGGAGATCGTCTATAGGGAGAAAGTGATGAAAGCAGAGGCTGAAAATGCGCTTGATACTGAATAGCCTTAGGGAAGAATACATGATTTTATAACAACACGTGATCAAGGTGGTCGCCCGTTTCGTAAATTATGCGAAGGGCGGCCGCTTTTTGGTTTCTTTACAGCGACACAGTACATAATCCGTTGTATTATGCACTATTTTTGATACACGTATTGATTGAAAATACAGGCCCAATGTGCTAAATTGAAAGTGGTACAAATGTTCCGTCTCAAATGAAAAAAGAATATCGATTCATGGTGCGTAACATTGTGACCCTTTTTTTGTTATCGAAGGCATTTTGGTAATAAAAAAAAAGGGTTTTTTATATGCAAGAGGATGTTGCGCGAAGGGGTATCCACACCCCGCGAGACCACCTTTGTTCTACCTTGGCAAAATGCGGTTGCTTAAGGAGATTGACACTTTTAGTCAAAGAACGAAGGAGGAAATAAAAATGAGTATCGATATAAACAAACTGACCATCAGAAACCATGTGATCTTCGGACTGGTTATGCGGCGGAAGCATCTGGCGCAAATGTGCCTTGAGCGAATCCTCGGCAAGAAGATCAGTAACATCGAGTACATTGAGTCCGAGAAGGTGAAGGAAGTATCTGCCGAGACACATGGGGTCCGAATGGATGTGTACTGTGAGAATGAGAAAGAAGTCTATAATATAGAGATGCAGGCGTATCGGGTAAGGAACATCCCGAAACGATCCAGGTATTATCAGGATATGATGGACATGCTCCTGCTGGAGAAGAACGAGAAGTATGATGTGCTGAAGAAGAACATTGTGATATTCATCTGTACATTTGATCTCTTCGGCAAAGGACGCCATATCTATCGATTCGAAAACCGTTGCATCGAGGAAACGGAGTTACTTCTGGGTGACGAGACAACGAAGATCATCTTGAATACGAAGGGAACCATGGATGACATTCCGCATCCGCTGAAACTCTTCCTGGACTATATTGAAACAGGAAATGCGATGGATGATTACACCAGGGAACTGGAGAATGCGGTTGCAGATGTCCGTAGTAATGAGAAATGGAGGGACTCAATCATGACTCTTGAAATGCTGAAAGAAGATGTCGCATATGACAGCAGGCTGCAGGGGCTTGAAGAAGGAAGAGCAGAAGGAAGAGCAGAAGGCAAGGCTGAGGGATTAGAGCAAGGAAGAGCCGAAGGGATGGCAGAAGGATTAGCCGAAGGCAAAGCAGCAGGCGTTTCTTCGGAGAAGAAGGAAACTGCGCTTCGTATGTTCCGTGCCGGAAAGCCGATGGAGGATATTATGCTTGCCACAAACCTGACGGAGGAAGAACTGCGCCCGATGCTTGAAGAAGAAATTATTTCTACAGAACATATAGTTATTAAATGATAATCCTGCGGAAAAGCACAGATGCTTATCCAACAGCACATGATCAAGGCGGTTGCCCGTTTCGTGAATTATGCGAAGGGCGGCCGCCTTTTGCTTTCATTTGCCTTCATTTCCATAGTGACAATGTACAAAAACCGCCCGTTTTTCGCGCTTTTTTCTAACTTCCAAAGTTTGACATGCAAAGCGGGATAGGTTATACTTTAACAGTGTGTATTCAGGCGTAGAAGGCGTGAAACATAGATAAATCGAAGGCCGCGAAGCTGCCTTGAGCAATATGACTCAATATACACAGTGAATCGGAATTGATTTGAAAGAATATGAATTGATTTGATTTGAAAGAATCTGAATATAGAAAGGAACTACTGACTATGTACGACAAGGTTTCAAATAAGCTTGCCTTCGTGGAGAACGAAGAGAAGGTTCTTAAGTTTTGGAACGAGAATCAGGTCTTTGAAAAGAGTATCGAGGAGAAGCAGGAACTTCCCACATACACTTTCTATGACGGACCTCCGACAGCAAACGGAAAGCCGCATATCGGCCATGTGCTGACCCGTGTCATCAAGGATATGATCCCGCGGTATCAGACCATGAAGGGTCATAAGATCATTCGTAAGGCCGGATGGGATACACACGGACTTCCGGTGGAGCTGGAGGTTGAGAAGGAAATCGGTATCGATGGCAAGGAGCAGATCGAAGCCTACGGAATCGAGCCCTTTATCAAGAAATGTAAAGAGTCGGTATGGCAGTATAAGGGAATGTGGGAGCAGTTCTCCGGCAAGGTCGGCTTCTGGGCTGATATGGATGACCCCTACGTAACCTATCACAATGAGTACATTGAGTCCGAATGGTGGGCTCTGAAGAAGATCTGGGATATGGGTCTTCTGTATAAGGGCTTTAAGGTAGTTCCTTACTGCCCGCGCTGCGGAACCCCGCTTTCCTCTCACGAGGTGGCACAGGGCTATAAGTCCGTAAAGGAGCGTTCCGCAATCGTTCGCTTCAAGGCAAAGGTGGCTGAGGGAGAAGAGCAGTACTACTTCCTGGCATGGACCACCACACCCTGGACCCTGCCCTCCAACCTGGCGCTCTGCGTAAACCCGTCCGAGTCCTATGTAAAGATCAAGGCCTGCGACGGTTACACCTACATCATGGCAGAGGCTCTGCTGGATCAGGTGATCGGCGCNTATGAGATCCTGGAGCGTTACAAGGGAATCGAGCTGGAAGGAAGAGAGTATGAGGCTCTCTGGGCTGCAACTGCCGAGAAGGCAGAGAAACAGCACAAGAAGGCACATTACATCGTAGCAGATGATTATGTAACAATGACCGATGGTACCGGTATCGTACATATCGCTCCGGCCTTCGGTGAGGACGACGGACGTGTAGGCCGTAAGTATGACCTGCCCTTCGTACAGTTCGTAGAAGCAGACGGAACCATGTCCGAGGAGACACCTTTTGCAGGTCTCTTCGTAAAGGATGCGGATCCGAAGGTGCTGGTGGATCTGGATTCCAGAAGCCTTCTGTTCGATGCTCCGAAGTTTGAGCATGATTATCCCTTCTGCTGGCGCTGTGATACACCGCTGATCTACTATGCGCGCGAGTCCTGGTTCATCAAGATGACCGAGGTCAGCGACCGCATGGTTGCAAATAATGACACCGTGAACTGGATCCCCGAGGGTATCGGAAAGGGACGGTTCGGTGAGTGGCTGAAGAACGTTCAGGACTGGGGTCTTTCCCGTGACCGTTACTGGGGTACACCGCTGAATATCTGGGAGTGCCCGGATTGCGGAAAGCGTGAATCCATCGGCAGCATCGCTGAGCTTCGTGAGAAGGGTGTGATGGAAGATGGATCTGCGGTTCCCGAGGACATCGAGCTGCATCGTCCGTATGTGGACGGCGTTCTGCTCACCTGCCCGGACTGCGGTAAGAAGATGCACCGTGTACCGGAGGTGATCGACTGCTGGTTCGATTCCGGAGCAATGCCCTTTGCACAGTGGCATTATCCGTTTGAAAACGAAGATATCTTCAAGGAGAATTTCCCGGCCGACTTCATCAGTGAGGCCGTAGATCAGACCCGTGGATGGTTCTACAGTCTGATGGCGATCTCCACCCTGCTCTTTGATCAGGCACCTTATAAAAATGTAATCGTTCTTGGCCATGTACAGGATAAGGACGGACAGAAGATGAGCAAGTCCAAGGGCAATGCGGTAGATCCCATGGAGGCACTGGAGAAGTACGGCGCGGATGCGATCCGCTGGTATTTCTACACCAACTCCGCTCCCTGGCTGCCCAACCGTTTCCATGAGAAGGCGGTGACCGAGGGTCAGAGCAAGTTCATGGGAACCCTGTGGAATACCTATGCATTCTACGTACTCTATGCGGAGATCGATCAGTTCAATCCGCTGGAGCATGAGATGGATTTTGAGAGCCTTTCCGTTATGGATCGCTGGCTCCTGTCCAAGCTGAATTCCGCAGTGAAGACATTTGACGAGAATCTTTCGAATTACCGCATCCCGGAGGCTGCAAAGGCTCTGGCGGAATTCGTGGATGATATGAGTAACTGGTATGTGCGTCGCTGCCGTGAGCGCTACTGGGTAAAGGGCATGCCGCAGGATAAGGTAAATGCTTACATGACGCTTTATACAGCGCTTGTAACAGTAAGCCAGGCTGCAGCACCCATGGTACCGTTCATCACAGAGAACATTTATCAGAATCTGGTTCGGAATATCGATTCCGATGCGCCCATCAGTATCCACCTCTGCGACTTCCCGGAGATCCAGGAAGAGCTGATCGACACAGATCTGGAGCAGAAGATGGATGAGGTCCTGAAGACGGTTGTCTTCGGCCGTGCAGCACGTAATACCGCAAATGTAAAGAATCGTCAGCCCCTTGCAGCCATGTATGTCAAGGCGCCCGAGGCACTGGATGACTTCTATACAGACATCATTAAGGATGAGCTGAATGTCAAGGCAGTTGAATTCCGTGATGATGTATCCGGCTTTACATCCTACAGCTTCAAGCCGCAGCTGAAGACCGTGGGACCGAAGTACGGCAAGCTTCTGGGCGGTATCCGTACCTACCTTGCAGAGGTGGACGGAACCAAGGCCATGGCAGAGCTGAAGGAAAGCGGTGCGATCCGATTCGAGGTAAACGGTGAGCCGGTGGAGCTGGCAGAGGAGGACCTTCTGATCGAGACTGCTCAGAGTGCAGATTTCGTCAGCGAGGGTGACAATTCCGTGACCGTGGTTCTGGATGTACGTCTGACTCCGGAACTCATCGAGGAAGGCTTCGTTCGTGAGGTGATCTCCAAGGTTCAGACCATGCGGAAGGAAGCAGACTTCGAGGTAACAGACCGGATCACGCTTTACATCTCCGGCAATGATAAGCTGGCCGAGATCGTTCAGAAGAACGAGGAGCAGCTGAAAGGTGCCGTGCTGGCAAATGAGATCGCTTATGCGGCAGCAGCAGACGGCGCATTTACAAAGGAATGGGATATCAATAAAGAGCATGTGACTCTGGGCGTGGCAAGATAGCCAGGAGCCCCGGATTTCCACATAGATTTGGAGTGTTCAGCCGCAGGTATGCGGAAGGGACTCCTCAGTACATAAGGAGGAAATGTGCATGAAGAAAGTCGCAGCATTTGACAAGGAGGGCTTCAAGAAGGCTGTTGAGAAGAACCTGAAAACCCTCTATCGGAAGGACCTGGATGAAGCAACGCCCCAGATGATCTTCCAGGCGGTCAGCTACGCAGTAAAGGATGACATCATCGAGCGTTGGATCGCAACGCATAAGGTGTATAAGGAGCAGAAGGTAAAGAAGGTTTACTACCTGTCCATGGAGTTTCTGATGGGACGTGCTCTGGGTAACAACCTGCTGAACCTGGGTTACTATCCCCAGATCAAGGAAGCACTTGAGGAGATGGGACTGGATATCAACTTCATAGAGGACCAGGAGCGTGATCCTGCCCTTGGAAATGGTGGTCTCGGCCGTCTGGCAGCATGTTTCCTTGAGTCACTCTCTACCCTGGGTTATCCGGCCTATGGCTGTGGAATCCGTTATCGTTACGGTATGTTCCGTCAGGCAATCCGTGACGGCTATCAGATCGAGGAGCCGGATGACTGGCTTAAGAACGGTTATCCCTTTGAGGTTAAGCGTGCAGAGTATGCCGTTGAGGTTAAGTTCGGCGGTTATGTACGCGTAGAGAATCGGGAAGGACGGAATCACTTCATTCAGGAGGGATACCAGTCCGTACGTGCGGTACCGTATGATATGCCTGTCATCGGTTACGGCAACAATGTAGTAAATACCCTTCGCATCTGGGATGCAGAGGCGATCCAGGAGTTCAACCTGAATTCCTTCGATAAGGGCGAATACCAGCAGGCTGTTGAGCAGTCCAACCTGGCACGTACCATCGTTGAGGTTCTGTACCCCAACGACAATCACATTTCCGGTAAGGAGCTTCGTCTGAAGCAGCAGTATTTCTTCATCTCTGCTTCCCTTCAGAGAGCGATCCTGAAGTTCAAGGAGACAGATCAGAACCTGAAGGATCTTCCGGACCGTGTAACCTTCCAGCTGAACGATACACATCCGACCATGGCTGTTGCCGAGCTGATGCGTATCCTTATGGATGAGGAAGGCCTGGAATGGGATGAGGCATGGGATATCACAACCAAGTGCTGTGCATATACCAACCATACCATCATGAGCGAGGCGCTTGAGAAGTGGCCTATCGAGCTGTTCTCCCGCCTGCTTCCCCGTGTATATCAGATCGTTGAGGAGATCAACCGCCGTTTCGTTCTGAAGATCCAGGAAATGTATCCCGGAAACCAGGAGAAGGTTCGCAAGATGGCGATCCTGTACGACGGACAGGTTAAGATGGCTCACCTGGCAATCGCAGGTTCCTTCTCCGTAAACGGTGTTGCTCAGCTGCATACAGAGATCCTGAAGAAGAGAGAGCTGAAGGACTTCTATGAGATGCGTCCGGAGCAGTTCAATAACAAGACCAACGGTATCACACAGCGTCGTTTCCTGGCACATGCGAACCCGCTTCTGGCTCAGTGGCTGAACGATAAGATCGGTGATGAGTGGATCACGGATCTCTCCAAGATCAAGAAGCTGGCAACCTATGTGGATGACAAGAAGTACCAGCAGGAATTCATGAATATCAAGTTCCAGAACAAGCTGCGTCTGGCGGAGTATATCAAGGAGCACAACGGAATCGATGTAGATCCCCACTCCATTTTCGATGTACAGATCAAGCGTCTGCATGAGTACAAGCGTCAGCTGCTGAACATTTTACATGTAATGCACCTGTACAATGAGCTGAAGGAGAATCCGTCCTTCGATATGTATCCGAGAACATTTATCTTCGGTGCAAAGGCAGCCGCAGGCTACAAGCGTGCGAAGCTGACCATCAAGCTCATCAACTCCGTTGCAGATGTGATCAACAATGACGAGTCCATCAACGGCAAGATCAAGGTTGTATTTATCGAGGACTACCGCGTATCCAACGCAGAGATCCTTGTAGCTGCAGCTGATGTATCTGAGCAGATCTCCACTGCATCCCGTGAGGCATCCGGAACCGGTAACATGAAGTTCATGCTGAACGGTGCTCCGACTCTGGGAACCATGGACGGTGCAAATGTAGAGATCGTTGAGGAGGTTGGTGCTGAGAACGCATTTATCTTCGGTCTTTCCGCAGATGAGGTTATGCGTTATGAGCGCGAGGGCGGCTACTATCCGATGGATATCTTCAACAACAACCAGAATGTACGCCGCGTTCTGACACAGCTGATCAACGGAACCTATTCCGAGGATACAGAGCTGTTCCGCGATCTGTATGATTCTCTGACAAAGGAAGATGTATACTTCATCCTGAAGGACTTCGATTCCTACGCAGAGGCACAGCAGCGCGTGGATGCTGCATACAGGGATGAGACACGCTGGGCACGTATGGCTATGATGAACACAGCATGCGCCGGCAAGTTCTCTTCTGACCGTACCATCGAGGAGTATGTACGTGATATCTGGCATCTGAAGAAGGTGACCGTATCACTGGATGCACCTGCAAAGAAGACTACATCTAAAAAGAAATAAGTCTTGCCTGTCAGAGATGATGGGGATATAGTAAGGATAAAAGGGATAGACGGAGCGGTTCCGCTTGCACGGGATCGTTCCGTTCTTTCGATAAGACAGATGATCTGTGTTGAGGGCAAAAGAATGATTTACGAAAAACTGGTAACAATTATGACGGACCGGCTGGGGATCTCACCCCAGGAGATCACACCGGACACTCTGTTCAAGGATGATCTGGCGGTGGATTCGCTGGACCTTTATGATCTTGTCATGGCTCTGGAGGAGGAGTTCAATGTGGAGCTGCCTGCGGACCGGATGAACGAGGTCGAGGTGGTGTCGGACGTGGTCCGCATCCTGAAAGAACTTGGAGTTGAGGACTAGGATATGTACGAGTTTACTGAACGGATCCGTTATACGGAGCTGGATGAAAACCGGGCCCTGTCCCTGACATCCATAATCAACTACATGCAGGACTGCTGTATCTACGAGGCTGAGGACGGCGGCGTGGGTATTGACTGGCTGAAGGAGCATAAGACGGCGTGGATGCTGACCTCCTGGCAGGTGAAGATCCTGCGGCGGCCGGTGTTCTGCGAGCACGTGAAGATCAAAACCTGGGCCTCGGGCTTCCGACATTTTCTGGGGATGCGAAACTTCACCATCCGAAATGCCGAGACGGATGAGCTGCTGATCGTGGCTTATTCCGAGTGGGCCTATGTCAACACCGAGAAGCAGAAGCCGGAGCGAAATGTACCGGAAAAAGAGCTCGAGGTCTACGGCATCGGAGAGCCTCTGGATATGGAGTTTGAACGTGGAAGAATCCCGGTACCGGAGGTGCTGACGGCGAAGCCGCCCATCACGGTGACGGAAATGTATCTGGACACGAACCATCACGTGAACAACGGACAGTATGTGGCCATGGCCTGTGCCCAGGTGCCGGAGGGAACCGGAAGGTTTACGGATTTCCGCTGTGAGGTGCGCCAGCAGTCCATGCTGGGGGATGTGCTGTTCCCCTATGTGGCAGAGGAGGACGGTGCAGTGACTGTGGTTCTGAATGACGAGGAAGGAAAACCGAAGCTGGTTGCAAGGTTTACATAATATGACGAAAATCCTGATTACAAATGATGATGGAATTGATGCAGACGGTATGCGTCGACTGGTGGAGGCGGCAAAGGCCTTCGGTGAGGTTCTGGTGGTGGCGCCGGACGGGCAGAGGAGTGCTTCGGCCCACAGTATCGCCATTCGCCATCCGCTGGATGTCTTTGAGTATGCGTATCCGGTACCGGGAGTCACGGCTTATACCTGCAGCGGGATGCCGGCGGACTGTGTCCGTGTGGGTGTCCGCTATATCCTGAAGGAAAAGCCGGATCTGGTGCTGGCGGGGATCAATTACGGATACAATTCCGCAACGGATATCCAGTATTCCGGAACCTGCGGCGCTGCATTTGAAGGCGCATTTCAGGGAGTACATTCCATTGCTGTTTCTGAGAATGCCAGTGACTGTCATGAGGTGACGGACCATTATCTCCATGAGGTTCTTGATGAGCTGATCCATACGCCCCTCAGCTACGGTATGATCCATAATGTGAATTTCCCCGGCTGTCCTTTAAGCGAGTGCAAGGGGATCCTCCGCGACCGCACTGTATCCCGCAGCATGTTCTATGATGACAAGTATAAAAAACTGAAAAAACTGGAAAAGTCCGGATATCAGATCATCGTAGATGGACAGTTCAACAATAAGGCAGAGGAAGGCACGGATATGCATGCCCTGGTGAATAACTATGTATCCATAGGGCGCGTGAATAATGTAGGTGTCATGTGAGCGCTGTGTGACCACATTTTCGTGTTTTAGAGAATCAGTATTGACAAAACCTCTTTCCGGTGATAGTATTTAGAAAAATATCTAATTAGACGATTTTCAAATTAGACAATTTTCTAAGTTCTGTTGCCGGAAGGAGGTTTTTTATGTTTGAAGAGATTAAGGAATGGTTACCTTTTTTGATCCCGCTGCTCGTTGTGCAGCTTGTGGTTGTTACGATCACCATCATACACATCCTGAGGCATCCGATCTATAAACGGGGATCCAGAGCTTTATGGATCGTGGTTTCTGTGGTGCTTATGAACTCCTTTATCGGGCCGATCCTGTATTTCCTCCTGGGAAAGGGTGAGGCAGAAGAAGAAGTGGAGTAGAGACAGGAGAGGAACTATGGAAGTACTGTCCATCGATCAGATCAAAAAGGATTTTGGAACGAAGAGGGTCCTGAGGGGTATCAGCTTCTCGGTGGAGGAGAACAGCATCTTCGGCTTTATCGGCCGGAACGGTGCGGGAAAGACCACCACCATGAAGATGATCCTGGGACTGCTTTCGCCGGACAGCGGAAGCATTACCGTATGTGGAGAACCGGTGCGTTACGGGGATACGCCCACCAACCGGTTTATCGGCTATCTGCCGGATGTTCCGGAGTTCTATCCATACATGCGTGCAAAGGAATACCTGAGACTCTGCGGTGAGATCGCAGGAGTTTCCGGGAAGGAGCTTACCTCCCGGATCAGTGAGCTGCTGAAGCTGGTGGGACTGTCGAAGGAAAGAGGCAGGATCGGAGGATACTCCAGAGGCATGAAGCAGCGGCTGGGAATCGCACAGGCCCTCATTGGAAGACCGAAGCTTCTGATCTGCGATGAGCCCACCTCGGCACTGGATCCTCTGGGGCGTAAGGAGATCCTGGATATCCTTATGGCGGCCAGAGAAGAAACCTCAGTGCTTTTCTCCACCCACATCCTGTCGGATGTGGAGAAGATCTCGGACCATGTAGCACTGCTGGAGGGGGGAGAGATCAAGGCCTCCGGCTCCATCGGGGAAATGAAGGCCATGCGGGCAGAGGCCGGTGTGAGGCTTGTTTTGAAGCGGCCGGAGGATGCAGAACGGATCCGCGGCAGCTTTCCGGGGATGGTTTTGAAGGATGGAGTGATCGAGCTTCCGGAGCTGCACGAGAAGGAGGAAGGAAAGCTGTTCCGTCTCCTGGCGGAAGAGAAGATCCCTGTGATCTCCTTTGAACGGAAGGAGCCGGATCTGGAGGAGCTTTTCCTGGAAGCGATCAGCGGAAAGGAGGAGAAGCAGGCATGAAGGGATTTGGCGCATTTTATAAAAAAGAGATCATGGAACTGTTCCGGTCCTATCGGGGAATGATCCTGGGTGGACTGACGTTGGTGTTTGGCATTATGAGTCCCCTCATCGCAAAGGTGACCCCCTGGCTCAT
Organism: uncultured Lachnospiraceae bacterium; assembly: GCA_902792005.1. Lineage (GTDB taxonomy): Bacteria > Bacillota > Clostridia > Lachnospirales > Lachnospiraceae > Eubacterium_Q. The sequence goes on along the minus strand of CADAXW010000020.1, from coordinate 15,401 downwards.
GGAGCATTACTCGGAGTCTCTGAAGGATCAGGGGATCACAGTGGGGAAGGTGACGGTTTCCGCGAAGGATGCATGGGGACAGTTTGATAAGAATTACAGCATACTGCTCATCGTGGTGCTGATCCTTTTCAGCGGCGCTTATGTGGGTGAATATGCGAAGGGGACGCTGATCCCGCTTTTTACAAAGGGACTGGGGCGTTCCGCCGCTCTGTTTGCAAAGCTTGCGTTGCAGCTTCTGGCCTGGACGGTGTGTCTGGCAGGCAGCTTCGGGATCACCTGGGGTTACACGGCATACTACTGGGATAATTCCACAGTGCAGAATCTGCCCATGATCCTTCTTTGCTTCTGGCTGGCGGGGGTGTTCTTCCTGACACTGATGGCACTGTTTTCCTCCTTCTGTAATTCAACCATCCAGGTGCTGCTTGGAACGGGAGGCGTTTATTTCCTTCTTACGCTCCTTGGGATGGTGGAGTCCTTGCAGGATGTGCTTCCTACGAAGCTTATGGGATGCGCTTCCATGCTGAACGGAGAGACGGAACCGGGGGACTTTCTTACGGCGATTTTGGTGGCTGCGGCGGCATCCCTGATCTTTACCGTGCTTGCGGTAGTGATTACGAAGAGACGGAAGCTGTGAAATAAAGGATAAAGGAGATTAGGCTATGGGTTTTCCGGATACATTTAAAGCATTATCGGACCCGGTACGGAGAGAGATCCTGACCATGCTTCGGGAAGGAAGGATGTCGGCGGGGGACATCGCTGCGAAGTTTGATATGACTGCGGCGACGGTGTCCTATCATCTGAAGCAGCTGAAGCAGGCGGATCTGGTCTATGAAACCAGGGAGAAAAACTTTATATACTATTCGCTGAATACTTCGGTGTTTGAGGAGATCATGATGTGGTTTTCGCAGTTTGCACCGAAAAAAAAGGGGGCGGAGAAGCATGAAGAGAATCCGACTGACTAAGGTGGATCTCATCTCCATCGGACTCTGCCTTACTGCGATCCTTCCGGGGCTTATCGTATATAACCGATTACCGGAGGAGATACCGACACATTTTGGTCTTGACGGGAACCCGAACGGGTATTCTTCCCGTCTGTTTGCGGTGGTAGGGCTTCCGCTTATAGTTGCGCTGGTACAGACTGTGTACTGCATTACCACCAATCTGTTCCGAAAAGAGAAGGGTATGAGCCGGGCAGAGAAGGTGATCCGTTTTCTGTTTCCCGTCGCGCTGTATGCAATGCAGATTTTTATGCTTATGTATGCCATGGGGAAGGCTACGGACATGATGACATTTTTAGGGGCGATAGAAACGGTGATGTTCCTGGTGCTGGGCAATTATCTGCCAAAGGTGCGAAGGACTACATTTTTCGGGGTCCGAACGCCCCATACCCTGGCGAATGAAGAGGTCTGGGATAAGACGCATCGCTTTGCAGGGGTACTGCATGTCATCGCCGGGATCATCTGCATGATCATGACTGTGACCGGCATGAATGGGGTATTTCTTCTGGTGCTGCTCGCTTTGACCATTGGGATCCCGTTCATTTACTCGGAGATCCTGTACCGCAGGGCGAAGGCGGTGACGGACTCGAGGAATAACACTTTCGGTAAGGTTAAGAAATGACTGGAAAGGAAACGTTGATATGCTGATCATCGATCATCTGGACAAACACTATAAGGGAACGGATAAGGGGGTTACGGATATCTCCATCCATGTGGAGCCCGGAGACATCTATGCCTTTATCGGGCACAACGGTGCGGGCAAGACCACGCTGTTGAAGGCCATTACAGGCATCCACGGCTTTGACCGGGGAAGCGTGACCATCGACGGGATCAACCTGCAGGAGAATCCGCAGGAGGTGAAACGGCGGATCGCCTATATCCCGGATAATCCGGATGTTTACGAATTTCTGACGGGGATTCAGTATCTGCAGATGATCGCCGATGTCTTCCATGTGTCTGCGGCGGATCGGGAGAAAAGGATCGCTGAATATGCAGAGCGTTTTGAGATCACGGGGGCGCTGGGAGACCTGATCTCATCCTATTCCCACGGCATGAAGCAGAAGCTGGTGCTTATCTCTGCGCTGCTGCATCAGCCGAAGCTGCTGATCATGGATGAACCCTTTGTGGGACTGGACCCGAAGGCGGCGTTTGTTTTAAAGGAAATGATGCGGGAAATGACAGCAGGTGGAGGGGCTATTTTCTTCTCCACCCACGTGCTGGAGGTTGCAGAGAAGCTCTGTAATAAAGTTGCCATCATCCGTGACGGGCATCTCATCGCCAACGGACCGATGGAAGAGGTTGTGAAAGAGGGAGCAAGTCTGGAAGAACTGTTTATGGAGACGGTGGTATGAAAGGATTTCAGTCGCTGGTTCGGCTCGAGCTGGTCAATCTGTTCGGGCTGAATACGTATCGATATACAAAAGATCCGAAGGAAAAGAAAAAGAAGCTGGCACTTCTTATCGCCCTTGGGTTTGTGGGCGTGGTTCTTATGGGGTATGCCGGCGTGACTGCCTATGCCCTGGCGGACTTCGGGTTGGCAGATAAGATCCCCATGTTATTTGCCCTGCTGGCATTTGTGCTGCAGCTGGGGTTGGGTGCCATGAAGGCCAAATCTCTGATCTATAGGGAGAAGGATCTGGAGCTGCTCACCGCGCTTCCCATCCGTGGGACCCAGGTGGCAGCGGCCCGTATGGTCCGTCTGTATGTGGACGGCCTGATCCTCACCACACTGGTCATGCTTCCATCGATGATCCTCTGCGGGATCTACACCGACGCTGGAGCGCTGTTCTATGTTGGGATCCTGCCGGCACTTCTGATCCTTCCCATCCTTCCTGTGGCGATCTCCGCCTGGGTGGGTATTCTCTTTGCGGCCATCATTTCCAGGTTCCGGCATAAGGTTCTGGCTGAGGTGATCCTGGTTGTGATTATGATGGTTGGCATGTTTGCTGTCGCTGCGGCGACCTCGACCAATACCATGACGGTGGGAACTGACAGTAAGGTATCGAGTGCAGAAAGCACGGAGACTGCTGAAAAAACAACAGAGAAGCTGAGTGAGGAAGAGAAAGAAAAGCAGAAGGAAGAGCAAAGGCGGCTGGAAAATGAGCGTATGAAGGCGAAAATGTCTGCGGCAGCGAGAGATGCTCTGCAAAGTCTGGAGTCGTCCTTCCCGCCGGCCCGGATCCTTGGGGAAGGGCTGCAGAAGCCGGACATCATGGTTCTCCTGATCTATCTGTTGATCTCGTTATCCATATTCGGAGTTACGGTGTTCATTATCGGAAGAAACTTCTTCTCCATCTCGGAGAAACTGCGCACCGTCACCCGGCATCGGGAGTATCAGCTGGAACATTTGGCTGAACAGTCTGTAATGAAGGCGCTGGTGAAGAAGGAGGCAGCTGGATATTTCTCCTCCGGGATCTATGTGGCAAATACCATTGTGGGTCCGGTTCTGGCGATCGGGATTTCCGTGGCCATGGCCTTTATCGATCTTTCAAAGCCCTTTGCGGACATGCCCATGATCCATGCGGATGCCATCCTTCCCTATCTTGTGGGTGGTTTCTTCAGTATGATGAGCATTTCCTCCTGCTCGATCTCCATGGAAGGAAAGAACTGGTGGATCCCCCGGTCTCTGCCCATCTCGACAAAGGAGATCCTTGGAGCGAAAGCTCTGTTTAACATGATCTTTCTTGCACCGGTCTACGGACTGATGGAGGTGATCCTCCTCTTCACCGTACGCGCGAACCTGGCGGATCGACTGTGGCTGATCCTGATTCCGCTGGCCGGCATTCCCTTTGCGGTGCTCTTCGGTCTTTTCCTCAATCTGAAATTCCCGAAGTTCCACTGGGAGAATGCCACGGAGGTGGTGAAGCAGAGTGCTGCTTCTGGCCTCAGTTTATTGGGTGGTTTTGTTATGATCCTTCCCGGCATGGGAGCCATGCTGCTTCCGGAGGGGTACAGGCATATCCTGAACCCTGTGGTGCTCCTGCTTATCGCAGGGCTTACCTGGCTTCTTTATCGTAAGGTTATGAATTATCCGCTGGAGGACCGCCTGTAGGTGCACCGCCCAGGCCCACAGCCTTCCTCACAAAGGGAGCAATGATGATCGCCAGAACATAGCCAACGAGAATGGAGAGCCAAAGTATGGAGATCCAGTTGTCGAACCACATTTTCATAAGGGTTGGTTTGTGCGGATCCATGTTCTTGCTATAAGAGGTGGCGATACCGATAAAGCTGCAGATCGCGCTGACAAAGATCGCGTTGATCAGGGCGAAGGGAATGCAGTTTATAAGCGAGAACTTAATAGACGGCGGATATGCGTTACATTTTCTTGAGAGAGCCTTCCCCATCCTTCCGATGGGAATGATGAGGGCGACGATCACGCCCACGGTAACGGACTCCAGGATGCTTACGAGATAAGCGATGGGAGCCGGCTGCATGTTCTCCAGAGCCTTTGGATCTGCGTTATTCCTTGTGATGAATGTGAAGGTTACCCCCATGCAGATGGACATTGCAATCGCCATGATGATATTCATGCGCCACTCTTTCTTCTTCATTTCCTTCTCATCTATTCCATTCATTCCATTTATTCCATTCATTCCATTCATCATAGCCATATTATTCATGTTATCCTTGTTACCCATAGCACCGCCTTTCTCGCTTTACCGGATCATGTCGATCAGTTCTGGATTTCTTGTGCAAATCTAACATATTACTATATTACATTCTACCAAAGAAACGGCTTTGGGGCAATGCGAGCTGTCCAAAAAATGTATGTTATATGTGCCAAAACGGAACGTGTGCTTGTGAAAATTATTCTTTTAATGTAAAATTAAAGTGCACATTTTTCGTTGTTAAGGGCTTGAACAGGGGGGCGAGGAATGGACGACAGAAAACAGATCATGAACAGGATCATGGAGTCGCTTTTGGTGGAGTACTCCGCAGTTTATTATATCGATGCTGCAACGGGCAGCTATTATTTGTATTGCATAAACCCCAAATATGAATCGCTGAACATTAAACTGACGGGGGATGATTTTTTTGCAAATGTAGTCCCGAATGCCGAACGAACGATTTATCCGGAGGATCTTCCGATGGTGGAAGAGTTTTTCTCCAGAGAGAATATGATGCGCAGTGATCCGGACAAGGGGCAGCAGAGTATCGTGTACCGGCTGATGATGGATGGAAAGCCGGTATTCTATTCCGCACGTCTGATCCGGACGCAGTCAAATGGCTCAGACCTTTTTATCCTGGGAATCCGGGATGTGGATCTTGCGGTAAAGCGGGAGCGGAAACAGGCACGCATGGAACGGGAGCGGGATATCTTCAACCAGATCGCTCAGAGCCTGGCAAAGCAGTATGATACCATCTTCTATCTGGATCTGGAAACAGACTATTATATGGAGTTCTCAGACCATGATTATTACCGGCGGCTGGAGGTCGCACAGTCGGGTGTGGACTTCTATTCGGAGGCGGCCCGAAATACGCGCCGGCTTATTTATGCGGAGGACAGGGACAAGATGCTGAGCTTCTTCCGGAAGGACAGGATACTGAAGCTTCTGGAGGAGAAGAGCGGATACAGTATAGACTACCGGCTGGATGTGGACGGAAAACTCCGGTATACCCGCTTGTCGCTGTTTTATGCATCGGACCGGCGGCATGCCATCATCGGTGTGAAGGATGTGGATGCCGAGATACGCCGGGAGATGGAGAGAAAAAAGCAGGAGGAGAGAAATCTTACTTACAATCAGATCGCGCTTACGCTGGCAAACCGTTATGAGATCCTGTATTTTGTAAATATGGAGACGGGACATTTTGATAAATACGCACCTCCGAAATACGGTGAGGACGAAATGACGATCGTTAAGTCCCGGGATGATTTTTATAAGGATTGTGAAGAGGAGATCCGTTCCTTTGTTGTTCCGGAGGACCGTGAAAAGGTCAGGGCATTCATGAAGCAGGAGAAGCTGTATGAGTACCGGGATAAGCATGAGGTGGGCACAGAGGTGTTCCGCATCAACCGGAAGGGCATCGTAGCCTATATGGAGATGCGCACTGCCTGGACCATGGACGAAAAGAATATGGTGGTGGGACTCGTAAATGTGACCTCTCGAGTTACCAAGGAGATGGAGCGGACGAAGCAGCTTCAGTCCGTGACGGAGCAGGCAGAGCGGGATGCTCTCACCGGTGTGAAGAACATGACGGCCTACCAGAAGTTTGAGATGCAGATGCAGCAGGGTATTGAGCGGGGAGAGCAGGCGGACTTTGCCATCGTGGTCTGCGATCTGAACAACCTGAAGCGGATCAATGATACGGAAGGTCATAAGGCAGGGGACAGAAAGATCTGTGAGGCCTGCGATCTGATCTGCAGAACCTATGCTCACAGTCCTGTGTTCCGGATCGGTGGAGATGAATTCTGTGTGATCCTGCGGGGGACGGACTATCAGTCCAAGGATTATCTGCTGAATATGTTCCGTGACGGGATACTGCATAACCGGGAGGAAGGCGGCGTAGTGGTCGCTGCCGGAATGGCGGTTTATGATCGTAAAAAGGACGAGAGCGTTCAGCAGGTGTTTGAGCGTGCGGACAGCCAGATGTATGCAAATAAGCGGAGTCTGAAGAAATAGAAAAGCTGTGGAAAACGGCGTCGGAAGCAGGAAAAATTGAGGCGAACGTATGTGCGACCAAACCTTGACATTTCCGGAGGCATAAAATATAATATTGACTGATGTGGCAGCGGGGCGCGTCCCCGCTGCTTTTGCGGGGACTTAAGGGAAAATAGATATTAGTGTAAATAAGAGGATAAAGAGGATAAAACACTATGGCATATAATGCAGAGAAGATCGAAGTATTAAAGGGCCTTGAACCGGTGCGGAAGAGGCCGGGCATGTATATCGGCAATACCGGACGGAGCGGTCTGAATCATCTGGTGCAGGAGATCATAGATAACGCGGTGGATGAGCATCTGGCAGGCTTCTGCACGGCCATTGACGTGGTGATCAACGAGGACGGTTCGGCGACCATCGCCGATAACGGACGGGGCGTGCCGGTGGATATGCATCCCACGGAGAAGCAGCCGGCAGAGCGCGTGGTTTATACCGTGCTTCATGCGGGTGGAAAGTTCAATTCCTCCACCTATAAGATCAGCGGTGGTCTCCACGGTGTCGGTTCTGCGGTGGTAAATGCGCTTTCGAAGGAGCTGATCGTGGATGTCTATCGGGGAGGCTTCGTGTACCATGATACCTACGCCTACGGAAAGCCCACCACGAAGCTGGTGGACGGAGAACTTCCGAAGGAGAAGATCTCGGAGACCGTATGCAAGAATGCGGCAGGAGAGCGGATCCCCGCAAAGCATACAGGAACCACGGTAACCATTTATCCGGACGAAACGATCTTTGAGACAGTAAAGTTTAAATGTTCCGCCATCCGACAGAGGATCAAGGAAACGGCTTATCTGAATCCGGAGCTTACCATCACCTTCTGGAATAAAAGGGATGGGTATGAAAAAGAAGTATTTCATCAGCCGGGCGGCCTGTCTGCCTTCGTGGAGGATATTGCCACCGGGCTTACCCATACATCCCCCGTGGTTGAGCTTCGGGGAGAGCGGGACGGCATCTGGGCCCAGATCGATTTTGTCATGACGGAGGACGGTGATGAGAATATCATCGGCTTCACAAACAATATCACAAACCCGGAGGGCGGTACCCACGTGACAGCCTGGAAGTCTGCCTTTGCAAAGGTGGTGAACCAGTATGCCAGAAATGATCTGGGACTTCTGAAGGAGAAGGACAGCAATCTCTCCGGTGGAGATATCCGAAGCGGCATGATAGCCGTGATCTCCGTACGTCATCCGGATCCGCAGTTCGAGGGACAGACAAAGACAAAGCTTTCGAATACGGATGTGACCAAGGCGGTGGACGAGATCGTAAAGGAGCAGCTGACCATTTACTTCGACCGGAACTTTGAGGTGCTGAAGGACATCGCCGACCGGGCGGTGGCGCTTTCCAGGAAACGGGCGAATGAGAAGAACAAGATCAATCTCAGCAAGTTTTCCTTTGAGGGAAACGGAAAGCTGGTAAGGCAGGAGAGCAATGATGCAGAGAAGTGCGAGCTCTTCATCGTGGAGGGTGATTCTGCGGGAGGCTCCGCAAAGTCAGCCCGGAACCGGAAGTATCAGGCAGTGCTTCCTCTTCGAGGCAAGATACTGAATGTGGAGAAGGTTCCTGTCAGCAAGGTGCTGGAGAATGCAGAGATCAAGGCCATGATCAATGCCTTCGGCTGCGGCTTCCTTCAGGGCTACGGAAATGATTTTGATATCGAGAAGCTGAACTACGGAAAGATCATCATCATGACGGATGCGGATGTGGACGGTGCGCATATCGCAACGCTGCTGCTCACATTTTTCCATCGTTTCTATCCGGACCTTATCAACGAGGGTCATATCTATATCGCCATCCCCCCGCTGTACCGCGTGGGCGAGGGCAAGAATATAAAGTATCTGTACTCGGATGCGGAGCTGGAGAAATACCGTAGAAGCCACACCAAGAAGTTTACCATTCAGCGCTACAAGGGACTTGGTGAGATGGATGCGGACCAGCTGTTTGAAACCACCATGGATGCGGAAAACCGCCTCTTAAAGCAGGTGTCCATCGACAGTATGGCTGAGGCTGCCTCCATCACCCATACCCTTATGGGAAATGAGGTTGCGCCCCGCCGTGCCTATATCGAGAAGCACAGCCGGGAAGCAAATGTGGATATGTAGCCGGAGAGACATACAGAGTACGATAAATGAGGAGTGAGATATGTCGGAAAAGATCACTACAGTTGATTATGAATCGGAGATGGGGCAGGCCTATGTGGACTACGCCATGTCCGTTATTACGGAGCGTGCCCTGCCGGACGTGAGGGACGGACTGAAGCCGGTGCAGCGGAGGATCCTTTATTCTCTGTCGGAGCTTACCTCTTCAGAGGCGCCCCACCGGAAATGTGCCCGTATTGTGGGCGATACCATGGGTAAGTACCACCCCCACGGTGACAGCTCCATTTATGAAGGACTTGTAAATCTGGCGCAGAACTGGAAGCTGCCCATTCCCCTGGTGGATCCTCACGGAAACTTCGGTGATGTCTCCGGTTCGGGTGCTGCTGCCATGCGTTATACTGAGGCCCGGATCTCCAAATATACGGAGGAGGCCTGCATGAAGGATCTCCGATTCTGCAAGGAGGACTTCATCCCCAACTTTGACGGTGAAGAGACAGAGCCCACCTACCTGCCCTTCCAGGTTCCCAACCTTCTGGTCAGCGGATCCATGGGAATCGCGGTTGGTATGGCTACCAACATCCCGACCCACAATCTGAATGAGGTGATCGATGCCACCGTAGCCTACCTTCGTGATCCGGAGATCACTACGGAAGGACTTCTGGAGTACATTCAGGGACCGGATTTTGCCACCGGCGGCATCATCAATGCATCCAGAGAAACCCTGCTTTCCATTTACGAAACAGGACAGGGAAGACTCCGGATCCGTGGAAAGGTGGAGGTACGGGATGCCGGCTACGGGCGGAAGTCCATTTGCGTGACAGAGCTGCCCTATACCATGATCGGAAGTACCGAGAAGTTCCTCACCACAGTAGGCGAGCTGGTACGGAACCGGGAGCTGCCCCAGGTTGTGGACATCGCGGACCGCGGAGATAAGAACGGAGAGTGCCTCTGCATCGATGTGAAGAAGGGCACCACCGACGAAGAGATCGAGAAGATCATCAACATTTTATATAAGAAGGCCGGGCTGGAGGATACCTACGGTGTGAACATCAACTGCATCAACCGTGGCAAGCCTGAGGTTATGGGTCTTCGCAGGATCCTGAAGCTGTACACGGATTTCAAGTCCGATGTTTATACAAAGAAGTACACCAAGCTGCTTGCAGAGCAGGAGGATGTGAAGGAAGTGAAGGAGGGCCTGCTGGAGGCCATCGATGTCATCGATCTGATCATCGAGATCCTTCGCGGCTCCAAGACCCTGCAGATGGCAAAGAAGTGCCTGATGACCGGTGAGACGGAAGGGATCAAGTTCCGTTACAAGGGTTCCGAGATGGACGCGAAGGAGTTACATTTCACGGAAAAGCAGGCAGATGCCATTCTGGCCATGCGCCTGTCCCGCCTGATCGGCCTGGAGGTTGATGTCCTGAAGAAGGAACTGGCAGAGGCAGAGAAGAAGATCAAGAAATATACGAAGCTTCTTTCCTCCAAGGCTGCCATGCGGGACCAGATGATCCAGGATATGGAGGATCTGAAGAGCTTCGGAAAGCCGAGAATGACTCAGATCCAGGATCTTGGAGAGGTTAAGGTCGAGAAGGTGGAAGAGAAGCCGACGGAGGTTACGGTGCTTCTGGACCGCTTCTTCTATCTGAAGTGTATCGATCGTTCCACCTATGACAAGAATGCAGAGCAGATTCAGCGTGAGTACCGTGCATCCGTAAATGTGATGACGAATGAACGTGTGCTGCTCTTCTCGGACGCAGGATTTGTCTATACCGTCAAGGTCAGCGAGCTGGTGAAGAAGCAGGGAAAGAAACTGACGGGCAAGGGCATTTTCGCCAAGCTGTCCGATAAGGGAATTCAGGTGTTCGAATTCTGCGACATGGATAAGAGCGAGAATATAGTTTACATAACTCTTGCCGAAAAAGTGATGGATGAAAAGCTTCTCTTCGTAACAAGAGAAGGACATGCAAAGCGTGTGGAAGGCTCAGCCTTCGATACGTCCAGAAAGAAAGCTGCGGCAGGAAAGCCGGGAGAAACCCCGATCTGGATCGGGCCGGTGGAAGACAGCGACCAGGTGATGGCCCGCAGCAACAAGGGATACTACGTCCGCGTGAAGGTCAGCGACATCTCCTTCAAGGGCAAGGGCGCAACCGGTATTATGCTGATCAAGCTGGCAGAAGGAGATATCATCGAAGCGGCAACAGCCGGAAAACCGGACTCCGCACTGGAGGATGTGGCCTTCAGCAGAGTGAAGCTATGCTGCACAGGAAATAAGGGGACGAAGCTAAGAAAGTAAGTAACGGGCCAAGTTCGGCGCCGCACAGCGCGGTTCGTCTGTCGTACAGCGTTATTCGCGAAGCGAATCACGCGACCGAATCGTTTGAGAACAAAAAAATAACACGACCTACCATGCAAGCATGGGGTCGTGTTATTTTTAGTTCTCACCGAACTTGGCTCGTTACTCGATCACTTCTTCTTAAGCTTCATTGATGTTCCGTTAAGGGAGAAGCTCATCTCGCCATCCTTCAGTGTTGCGTCGATGGCATTCTCACCTACAGTAAGTTTAAGATTCTCGCCGCTTACTTCGTATGTGCCTGAGCCCATTTCAGTTCCCATAACAGTCATTGTGAACTTGCTGTCGCTGGAAAGTGTGATGGTGCAGAGCTGCTCAGCAGTCATTTCAACACCCTGTGTCTTGTACTGCTCAAGAGCTTCGTCAACGTTCTGTCCATTGGACTCGAATACTACATAGGTTCCCTCAACATTTGAAGATCCGCATGCGCAGAGTGCAAATGCCATTACAGCTACCATAAGTGCTGCAAGTACAAGTTTCTTTGCCTTCATCTTTTTTCTCCTTTTGAAAGTGGTTTTTTACGTCATGTAGGATTATACACTTTTAATCGTGTGATTTCAATTTGCAGAATGGACAGACTTTTATCAAAAATAAGGGGTTTATTGCATCATTCTGTCATATCGGGCGAGCTTTGAGCATAAAAAGAATGGGGCTGCCTTTCGGCAGCCCCATGATCTTACATGTGATTCATACGCGACATGTCACATATGAATTTTGAAATACATAATTAGCCAAGCACTACGACAACCTTATGGGTTGCGCCGTCGCCCTTAACCGGGATTACATTTCCGTCAACAGCAACGCCGTCTACGGTCATGCTCTTAACACCCTTGCATACGTGATCCGGATTCTGTACCTCGATCTCGTAGGTGTCACCGCGGAACTGACGTGATGCCTTGAAGCCATCCCAGGATGACGGAATGGAAGGATCTACGGAAAGTCCGTCCCAGTCAGGTGTGATTCCCAGGATGTACTGGGAGATAGCTACGAAGTTCCATGCAGCTGTACCTGTCAGCCAGGAGTTCTTAGCTTCACCGCTTCTGCCTGCGTCCTTACCTGCTACCATCTGAGCATATACATACGGCTCTGTGCGGTGCAGATCGGAGATGTCCTCCAGGAAAGCAGGTGCGATACGGCTGTACCAGTCGTATGCTCTGTCGCCCTGTCCTGCATAAGCAGCAGCTGCGATCATCCATGCATTGTTGTGGCAGAATACACCGGCATTCTCCTTATAACCTGCAGGATAGGTGGAAATCTCACCATACTCGATATAGTACTTTGTGAAGGCCGGATTGTTCAGAACCAGACCGTAGGTGCAGCCGAGGCGCTCCTCTACAGCGTCCAGAACCTTCTCTGCGTAACCCTCATCCTTGCCGATATCGGACATGATACCGAAGCCCTGAGGCTCGATGAAGATCTTGCCTTCCTCGTTCTCCTTGGAACCAACCTTGCGTCCCAGGTCATCATATGCACGGAGGAACCATTCACCGTCCCAGCCGAATTCCATGATCTTAGCTTTCATCTTGTCGATCTCAGCCTGAGCCTTCTCAGCTCCTGCTGTATCTCCCTTGTACTTGCAAAGAGCAACGTACTCAGGTCCTGCATAGGTGAACAGGGTTGCAACGAACAGAGACTCTGCTACGTCTGAGAAGCCCTTGTCACCATACTTCGGAGAAGTATAGGTCTGGAAGCTCTCGCCCGGTGTATCGGACCAGCAGGAGAGGTTCAGACAGTCGTTCCAGTCTGCACGCATGGAGAGCGGAAGTCCGTGAGGACCTACACTGTTCGCTACCTTGTAGAAGGACTGCTGCAGATGGTGCATCATGGACTGAGCCAGACTTTCGTCATTGCGGTACGGAACCTGCTCATCCAGGATGGAGTAATCACCGGTCTCCTTGATGTAGGAAGCGGTGGAAAGGATCATCCAAAGCGGATCATCGGAGAAGTTACCGCCCAGAGTGTCATTACCCTTCTTGGTAAGGGGCTGATACTGATGGAAGCATCCGCCGTCCTCGAACTGGGTTGCTGCCAGGTCAAGGATACGCTCACGTGCACGATCCGGGATCTGATGAACGAAACCAAGCAGATCCTGGTTGGAATCACGGAAGCCCATACCACGGCCGATTCCTGACTCGAAGTAGGAAGCGGAACGGGACATGTTGAAGGTAACCATACACTGATACTGGTTCCAGATGTTAACCATCCGGTCAACCTTCTCATCCGGTGTCTTAACTGTATACTTGGAAAGGAGAGCGTCCCACATAGCCTTGTTCTTAGCAAATGCGGCGTCAACCTTTTCTACAGTATCGAAACGGGAGATCATCTCGTATGCTTTTGTCTTATTCATGGAACCGTCTGCATTCCACTTATCCTTGCCGTTCTCAACATAACCGAGCATGAAGACGAATGCCTTCTCCTCACCCGGTGCCAGAGACAGCTTCAGGCTGTGGGAAGCGATGGGTGACCAGCCATCTGCCTTGGAATTGGAGGACTGATCACGGATAACTACGTCCGGACGATCGAATCCGTTGTAAAGTCCAAGGAAGGACTCACGGTCACAGTCATAACCGTCGATCTCAGCATTTACGGTGTAGAATGCGAAATGATCACGACGCTCCTTGTACTCGGTCTTGTGGAAGAGAGTTGAGCCCTCAACCTCCATCTCACCGGTACTGAAGTTACGCTGGAAGTTTGTGGAATCATCCTCAGCGTTCCAGAGACACCACTCCAGGAAGGAGAACAGGGTAAAGGTCTTGGGAGAGGTTCCTTCATTCTTCAGAACCACCTTCTGGATCTCGCAGCTTTCGCCCTGAGGAACAAAGAATGTAACCTCAGCCTTCAGCTCGTTGGACTTACCTGTGATCACAGTGTAGCCCATACCATGACGGCACTGATAGAAATCAAGGTCTTTCTTCACCGGAGACCATCCGGGGTTCCAGATATTTCCATCCTCATTGATGTAGAAGTAACGTCCTCCTACGTCAACGGGAACGTTGTTGTAACGATAACGAGTGATACGACGCAGACGTGCGTCCTTGTAAAAATGATATCCGCCCGCTGTATTGGAGATCAGCGAGAAGAAGCTTTCTGTTCCCAGATAGTTGATCCAAGGATATGGAGTTCTGGGGGATGTGATAACATACTCTTTTGCGGCGTCATCAAAGTAGCCAAACTTCATAAAGTAACCCTTCCCTTCTTTAGATTTTTGAAGAATTTTAGCGGTCCAGGGATGAACCGCATAACTAAGGTTTATTATAAATGATTTGAGGGTATGGTGCAAGCATTAAAATGATGGAAAAAGCCCATTCTCGATTACGAAAATGGGCTTGAAAATGTGCCGTTTTTCCGGCTTTCCCGGCGTTTAGTTCAGGAAGTCTGTATAAATGGCGCCTGCTCCGGCTTTTGTTACCTGCTTCCATTCGTCCTCTTCATTGATAGTGTGAACTCCGATCCGGAGTTTTTTGCCGGAAATGTATTTAAATCGCTCGGTGGTGATGTCCTTCTTTGGCAGGGTGAAGGTGCCGATCTTATTCTTTGCACAGAAGTCTGCGATATCCTTAAATGTGGAGTCGTCTCTAGGGGAGATCTTGTAGATCGAGAAGATCTGGTTCTTATAAGGATAGACTCCCATGATGGGTTTATACTGGTCTTTATGGTAGATCTGAGGAACTACCATCCGCTTATAATAGTTACCGCCCTTCAGGTTGCTCAGGATACGGTCGATCTCCTGGTAGACAGGAAGCACATTTCTTTCCTTGGTATCCACTACAAGGTAGACATCGCCGGCTTCTATCAGCATTTTCAAAGCGGTTTCGGCGGTCATGGTGGTATATTTCCCGTCGAACTTGTACTTCAGGAATTCCTTCAGCGTGGGTGCGTCTGTCATCTCCAGATTTCCCCAGACATGGGCACATACCAGCTTCTGATCAGAGGTATAGCGGAAGTCGATCTCAATGGCCTTCACACCGTCTGCTATGCTGTCGGCCAGTGCCTCCTTGGAGTTTGTGTAGATCAGATCCCCTGCGACACCACAGGCATGGCGGATCACCTTGATCTTTGACCAGTCCGGTGTGGGCGGAAGAAGCTGGGCCAGAGTCTTTACGCCTTTTTTCGTGAGGATCCGGGAGGAGGCTTTTGCTGTACCTTTTTTTCTGACCACCTTCCCGTTTTGGACATATTTTCCCTGTTTGTTTACCGTGGATCCCTTAATGGTTTTGTTCTTAACCAGGTATCCTTTGTTGTTGAAGTAGTAGCAGTACCCGTCGATCCAAAGCCACTCATTTTTTGCATACCATTTGCC
>CADAXW010000019.1:19699-68714 GCA_902792005.1 uncultured Lachnospiraceae bacterium | reverse complement strand
TAAGACCCCTTGAAGACTACAAGGTTGATAGGCACAGAGTGGAAGTGCGGTGACGTATGGAGCGGATGTGTACTAATAGGTCGAGGGCTTTTCCTAAAAGAAGTGAAAAGAATGATCGGTTTGGTTCGTAGTTAAAATAATTCTTGTCAGATAGCATAAAAATGGTTATAATGTAGAAGTCGCGTATGAAGTTTTTAAAGAGCACAATACTCTTTGCGATCATTCGCAAGGCCCAGTGGCTCAGTTGGTTAGAGCGCCGCCCTGTCACGGCGGAGGTCACGGGTTCGAGTCCCGTCTGGGTCGCTTTGTTTATCAAAGCGATATGACTTGATAAGCAATGGAATCGGGATCTTAGCTCAGCTGGGAGAGCATCTGCCTTACAAGCAGAGGGTCATAGGTTCGAGCCCTATAGGTCCCACTAGACGCATTGCGTGATTTGCATCGCAAGTTACGCTGTGTGCCGATGTGGCTCAATTGGCAGAGCAGCTGATTTGTAATCAGCAGGTTATCGGTTCGAGTCCGATCATCGGCTCTTTGTATATAATTTCATATACGAAACGGGCGGATTCCCGAGTGGCCAAAGGGGACAGACTGTAAATCTGCTGCAACTTGCTTCGGTGGTTCGAATCCACCTCCGCCCACTTGATCTTTTTAAGATCACCAATGACGCGGGGTGGAGCAGCTCGGAAGCTCGTCGGGCTCATAACCCGAAGGTCACAGGTTCAAATCCTGTCCCCGCTACTATTTTTTTTGTAATCGTCGATTTCGCCCCTCGCATGCTTCGCATACTCGGGACGTTTGATCTGTAAGTACAGATCAAACAGCGAACAACGTATCCATCGCTTATGAACACGAGCGTTCAACGCGATACATCCGTTGTTCTTCGCGAAATCTTAACTTCATATCTATTACGCCCAGATAGCTCAGTTGGTAGAGCAGAGGACTGAAAATCCTCGTGTCGCTGGTTCGATTCCGGCTCTGGGCACTTTTTCCGAAGCAAAGATATGAGCAAAAAGCTGTCATATCTTAGCTTTTTCTGGTATTTTCCGCGCTGCGCCGGTCCGTCGGAGCAAAGATATGAGCAAGAAGTCCTTGTATCTTAGCTTTTTCTGGTGTTTTCCGCGCTGTTCCAATCTACCGAAGCAAAGATATGAGCAAAAAGCTGTCATATCTTTGCTTTTCCTGCTATTTTCCGCGCTGTTCCGGTCTGCCGAAGCAAAGATATGAGCAAGAAGTCCTTGTATCTTAGCTTTTTCTGGTGTTTTCCGCGCTGTTCCAGTCTGCCGAAGCAAAGATATGAGCAAGAAGTCCTTGTATCTTAGCTTTTTCTGGTATTTTCCGGCCTGTTCCGGTCTGCCGAAGCATGTCATATCTTAGCTTTTTCTGGTATTTTCCGCGCTGTTCCGGTCCGTCGGAGCAAAGATATGAGCAAGAAGTCCTTGTATCTTAGCTTTTCCTGCTATTTTCCGCCCTGCTCAAGGCTGCTTGCTGCGCAAGTCTTGATTTTGCTCCGCAGAAAGTGTATCGCTTTGTTCGGATACAAGTATCTTGCTTTTTTTTACAACATTTTATGTAAATCGCTGAATTTTTTGTGTGTTCATCAAAACGCCTTGCGCGGGCGGGGGGATTGTGTTATCTTAACTAGATAAGACAAATTCAAAATCATTTTCTGTATGGAATGTGTATGGAGTGGTTTTAGGTATTTGAAAGAGGGATAAAATGAGCAAGCGTTTTACAATTCGAAATGGTTTGTTGCTGGCCATGGTACTCGTGCTCATGACTGTTCTCCTTTTCCCGCAGCTTGATGCAGAGGCAGCCGGTAAACGGCATATTCAGGATGTGGATGGAGTCAGCTATGTGTATGATGCCGGAGATCAGCCTGTAAAGAATTCCTGGTCGCAGATCGATGGCAAGTGGTATCTGACCGATGCTTCCGGTGCTGTTTTGAAGAACAGTATCGTGACCAAGAAGGGACAGAAGTACTATCTGGGGAAAGATGGTGCTATGGCTACGGGTATTTTCGAGTATAAGTCAGTGACTTATATCTGTGATCCTGAGACCGGTGTTCTTTATACAAAGCAGCAGTGGGTTACCGTGGATGGGAAGAAATACCTGGTGGATGCCGGAAGTAAGATGGTAAAGGATCAGGTGGTTACTGTCAGCGGTAATAAGTATTACCTGGATGCCAATGGCCGGATCAAGACCGGTCTGGTTAAGGCAGGTAAGGATTACTATGTGGCAAAGAAGACCGGCGTGATCCGGGTTACAGCCGGATGGGTATCCCTGAACGGCAAATGGTATTACGTGACCAAGGGCGGGAAGCTTATGCAAAATGAGGTTCTTAAGTCCAAGGGCAAGGTATACTTCCTTGGGGCTGACTGCTCCATGGGTGCAGGCGTCGCTAAAGTAGACGGCGTTGTGACATATTTCGATAAGTCAGGTTCTCCCGGTAAGAAGAACGGCTGGGTTGAGTATAATGGTGAGTGGTACTACCTGAAGGCCGGCGTTGCTCTTACAAACAGCGTGGTTGGTTCCGGTGCGAAAATGTACTATGTAGGTAAGGATGGAACCCTTACCCAGGGCGTTTACAAGTCCGGTGATAAGTATTACTACTTTAATAAGAACGGTAAGGTTCAGACAAAAGCAGGCTGGGTCAAGTACAATAAGAACTGGTATTATGCAGATAAGGGAGGAGTGCTTCGCACAAATTCCCTGCTTCGCCTTGGCGGTAAGACATACTATCTGAAGGCCAACGGTGTGATGGCAACCGGAGTTACAAAGATCGATGATTCTCTGCGCTTCATTAAGGAAGACGGATCCATCAAGACCACAAGCGGCTGGGTTCAGTACAAGAAGAAGTGGTATTTCGTAAAGAAAAACGGTATTCTCTGTGCGAATTCCAAGTCAAAGATCTCCGGAAAGTTCTACTACTTTAATGCAAAGGCTGAAATGCAGGTTGGCTTTATCAAGGTTGATAAGGATACCGCATATTACGCAAAGAAGTCCGGTGTACTTGTAACGGATAAGACATTTACATACAATGGTAAGACCTATTATGCAGGCGTTGGCGGAGTTATTCTGCTGAACGGTGTTGTTACAAAGGCGCAGGGTTATTCCAGCAGTTCAGGTTATCTGATCATGGTAGATCTGACAGGCCAGAGGACCTATGTCTTCAAGGGTAAGAAGGGTGAATGGAAGATCACAGAGAGCTTTACCTGCTCCACAGGAACCAGAGATCATCCGACACCGGAGGGCGAGTATAATACCACCATGAGGACCCGATTCTTTAACAGCTTCGGTTATCGCTGCTGGTGGGCAACCGGCTTTATCGGTGGAGAGTATCTGTTCCATTCATCGCCCTATACGATGACAGATGAGCCGAAGGTTTGTGCTGACAGGACCATGGGAGTTCCGTCTTCTCATGGATGTATCCGGATGAATATTGACGATGCGAAGTGGATCTATGATAACATTCCCATCGGAACACATCTGGTAATCTTCAAATAAGATATATGATCGAAAAATGCTGAAGCTTCTTGTGAGACTTCAGCATTTTCATTTCAAATGTTCGAAATTTGCGGTTGACTTTCGAACGCATGTTCCGTATAATGTAATCCTACAAAAGATCGAGGCGTCGAAAACAGAACAAAGCAAAACGAAGCAAAACGAAGCAAAAAGAAGCAATAATAAACAAAATCAAGAGAAAAATTCCTTGCTTTTCCCTGCATGATGTGATAATATCGATTTCTGTGATAGTTTTTCCTTGCTCCTGTATCACGCAGGGGCCACAAGACCAAAAGGAGGTAAGCAGAATGAACAAGTATGAACTCGCGTTGGTTATCAGTACAAGAATTGATGATGACGCAAAAGAGGCTGTTCTCGCAAAGGTTAAGAGCCGTATTGAGAGATACGGTGGAACCATCACGAATGTTGATGACCAGGGACGTAAGAGAATGGCTTATGAGATTCAGGACATGAAAGAAGGCTTCTACTATTTCATTCAGTTCGATGCACCGGCTGATATGCCTGCACGTCTGGAAGAGAAGCTTCGTATTCAGGATCATGTCATTCGTTTTCTTGTTGTGAAACCCGACGCTGAATAATTAGACGGAGGTTTTCATATGAACAAGGTGATTTTAATGGGTCGACTCACAAGAGATCCGGAGGTTCGGTATACACAGTCCAGAAACGGTGAGATGGCTATTGGCCGTTTTTCCATCGCAGTGGACAGGAGATTCGCAAGAAACAGCCAGGACGGAAATGAAGCAACGGCAGATTTCTTTAACTGCACAGCCTTTGGTAAGCAGGGAGAGTTCGTTGAGAAGTATCTGAAGCAGGGTACAAAGGTTGTTGTGGTTGGACGGATCGAGAACGATAATTATACCAATAAGAACGGAGAGAAGGTTTACTCCGTACGGGTCATTGTTGAAGAGATCGAGTTTGCAGAGTCAAAGGCTGCTTCTCAGCAGAACCAGGGTGGATATCAGCCCGCAGGTGAGGCTCCGGCGCCGAAGAATGCTGCTCCGGATGATTTCATGGCAATTCCGGATGGCATCGAGAATGACCTGCCTTTCAAGTAAAATAGGAGGAAAATTATGCCTTACAATAAGACAGAGCAGAAGGATGCTGCTCCCATGAGAAGAAGACCGATGCGCAGACGTAAGAAAGTATGTGTATTCTGCGCTGACAAGAATCAGGTAATTGATTATAAGGACGCGAATCTGCTTCGGAAGTATATCTCTGAGCGTGGAAAGATTCTTCCGAGAAGAATCACAGGAAACTGCGCAAAGCATCAGAGAGCGCTGACAGTTGCTGTAAAGCGCGCACGTCAGATCGCTCTGATTCCTTATGTAGTAGAGTAAAGAGAAAGGCCTGGGCAGTGGTATGCTGTCCGGGCTTTTTTTGCATTTTTATGACCTGTGGACACACAGAGCCGGAAATGGAGTGGCTTGTGGGAGATCGACATAGACATCGCATGAAGGTGATCCTGATCGTGACCGGTATCGTGATCCTCCTGGGTGTAGGTGCTATTCTTGCACTTTCCTTTATTAGTGCAGGAAGATCCAAGGCCGAGGAACGACAGCCGGATCCGACGCCGGATACGGTTTATAAGGATGCCAACGGAAATGTGGTAAAGAACCACTGGATGCTGGTGAACGGGAAGAAGTATTTCCTGGGAGAAGATGGTAAGATCATGACGAACCATCTCTTTTCGTATGACGAAAAACAGTATTATATGGGCGAGGACGGCGCATTTGTAACAGATACCACGATCCTTTTGGAGGATAAACTGTATGATGCGGATGATGCCGGAGTTCTGACGCCACATGCCGGATGGGCAGAAGTTGGCGGAGCAAAATACTATGGGGAAAAGGACGGAAAGCTTACCCGTCGGTGGATGATCACCGAGAATGGAAAGAACTACTATTTTGACGCGGATGGAAAAATGATGACCACCGGTCTCCTCGTGTATCAGGGGAAGATGATGAAGGCTTCCTCGGATGGAACGCTGACTCCGGCCAGTGGCTGGCAGGAGTTTGAGGGTGAGACCTATTATGGGGAAAGTGACGGGACCATCGCCCAGCAGAAGGAGCTTCAGAAGGACGGTGCCACCGTTTATGTGGATGAGAACGGAAAGATCCTGAAGGGTGATTTTTATAATTATCAGGATAGTTTGTTTTTTGCAGATGAAAGCGGAAAAAAGCGTAAGCAGGCGGGTTGGTTCCGGTGGAAGAAACGCTGGTACTATTCCGATGCGGACGGAAAGTTTGCGCAGCGTGAATATGTGGAGGTGGATGGAAAGAAGTATTTCATGGATATTACCGGCGCAAGGATTGTTGGTAAGCCCACCATTGACCAGTATCTGCAGTGCAATGATATATACGGATGGATGACCAGTCATCATTCCGACTATTACTTCAAGACGAATTACATCAGTCTTGCGAATTACAGCAGGACGCCGGAACTTCTGATCCGGCCCTATGGTGAATATGGGGAGGAAAGCGGAATGAACTGTACCGGCTTCATCTCCAGTCTTGTTTATTATTCCGGCGGGGATCTGGACAAGGTTTCGGCCATGGGCAATTACGGCGGTTACGGAAACGGAGATAACTATCTGAAGCTGGCACTCCGGGGGCTGGTGGAGTACGATACATTTTCCTCGGCATCGGCCATGCTGAAGAGCGGAAAGGCGGCCAAGGGAGATATCCTTTACCTTGCTCCGGTCTGGAGGTCCGGCAGAGACTGTCATATGGGCGTTTTCTGGGGCGATACTCCCTCGGAAAACAAGCTCTGGAGCCAGACGCTGAAGACACACTGTACCGTAACGGAAATCTATATGGTGGATCCGGTGAACCAGATCTTCCATTATCCCATCGAGAAAAATCATCCGAATGAGTATTATGAGGAGGATGAGCCCTGATATTCGGGTGGAAAAAATAAGCCAAACTGGTTATAATAGGGTGAATGCATTTTAGTCTTACAGAAAGAATGAGGTATATACAATGATTCATGCAAATGGTGATTATTTAAAACTGCCGGGCAGCTATCTGTTCTCAACCATCGCCAAGAAGGTTGCTGCTTTTACAGAAGCGAATCCGGACAAGAAGGTCATCCGTCTCGGGATCGGTGATGTGACACAGCCCCTTTGTCCTGCTGTGATCGATGCGATCCATAAGGCAACGGATGAAATGGCCGCAGCTGAGACCTTCCATGGTTATTCCCCGGATCTGGGTTACCAGTTCCTTCGCGAGACCATTGCCGAGAAGGTATTCCGTCCTCTGGGAACGGATATCACAGCTGAGGAGATCTTCATTTCAGACGGAGCAAAGAGTGATTCCGCCAATATCCAGGAGATCTTTGCAAAGGACACAAAGATCGCCGTTTGCGATCCGGTTTATCCGGTTTATGTGGACACAAATGTAATGGCCGGCCGCACAGGTACCTATGATGAGACAACCGGTCTTTGGAGCAATGTGATCTACATGCCCTGTACTGCAGCAAACGGGTATTCTCCGGAGCTGCCGAAGGAAGTGCCGGACCTGATCTATCTGTGCTTCCCCAACAACCCCACCGGTGCGACCATTTCCAAGGCCGAGCTGCAGGAGTGGGTGGATTATGCAAATAAGAATAAGGCAGTGATCGTATATGATGCTGCTTATGAAGCATATATCAGTGAAGCAGGCGTTCCGCACTCCATTTTCGAGTGTGAGGGAGCAAGAGATTGCGCCATTGAGCTGAGAAGCTTCTCCAAGAATGCAGGATTTACAGGAACACGTCTCGGTTATGCCGTGATCCCCAAGGACCTTAAGGATGCGGATGGCGTATCTCTGCACGCTCTGTGGGCCCGTCGTCACGGAACCAAGTTCAACGGTGCGCCCTACATCATTCAGAGGGCAGGAGAGGCTGTTTATTCCGAAGAGGGACAGCGCCAGACCAGAGAGCAGATCGCATACTATATGAATAATGCGAAGGTGATCTACGATGGCCTGAAGTCAGCAGGCTATACTGTATCCGGCGGAGTAAATGCGCCCTATATCTGGCTGAAGACACCGGATGGCATGACCTCCTGGGAATTCTTCGATTTCCTGCTGGAGAAGGCAAATGTAGTAGGTACTCCGGGCTCAGGCTTCGGCCCCAGCGGAGAAGGACATTTCCGTCTTACCGCGTTCGGAAGCTACGAGAATTCCGTAGAGGCGATGGAGAGGATCAAGGCTCTGTAATCGAACGAGACGCTGCAGGAGCATGAAGCGCCGGGGGAGTGCATGGCGCTGTGTTCTGACGGGCGTATACATTTGGGGGATAGCATATGAAGGTAGTAATTCTTGCGGGTGGTTATGGTACCCGGATCAGTGAGGAAAGTCATCTGAGACCGAAGCCGATGATCGAGATCGGCGGGAAGCCCATTCTGTGGCATATCATGAAGGAGTATTCCTATCATGGGTTTAATGACTTTATCATCTGTGCCGGCTATAAGCAGCACATCATCAAGGAGTGGTTTGCAAACTATTACCTGCATAACAGCGATATCACATTTGATTTTACAAATGAGAACCGCATGACGGTGCATAACAACGTGGCAGAGCCCTGGAAGGTAACCATAGTGGATACCGGGCTGGATACCATGACGGGAGGCCGTGTTCGGCGGATCCATAAGTATGTGGGGGATGAGCCCTTCATGCTGACCTACGGTGATGCGGTCTGCACCATCGATATGAACGAGCTTCTTCAGTTCCATCAGGAGCAGGGGAAGATCGCTACCATTACTGCCATCCGATTCGGCCAGCGCTTCGGCGTTCTGGATGTGGATCAGGAGTCCAAGCTGATCACCTCCTTCCGGGAGAAGGAGGAGACGGATTCCGCCAGGATCAACGGAGGCTACATGGTGCTGGAGCCGGCGGTGTTTGGTTATCTGGAGGATGATACAACTATTTTCGAGCAAAAGCCCATGCGTCAGCTGGCAAAGGAGGGACAGCTGTCCGCCTATGAGTATGACGGCTTCTGGCAGTGCATGGATACGAAGCGGGAGATGGATCTTCTGGACCGCATGATCACAAACCACGAAGCACCTTGGATGAAGTGGGAGAAATAAAGTATGACCAAACAGGAACTTGAATTTTTCAAAGATAAAAAGATCCTGGTAACCGGCCACACAGGGTTTAAAGGCAGCTGGCTCTGCCGCATTCTGGCTTTGGCCGGAGCCCGGGTGGTCGGTTTTTCACTTGCGCCGGATAAGGATGCTCTTTATCCCATGGCTGCAGGGAGCATGGAGGAGAGCGGACAGCTTCGTTCCGTGATCGCGGATATCCGGGATTATGACCGGCTTCTTCAAGTGATGCAGGAGGAGAAGCCTGAGCTTGTGCTGCATATGGCAGCCCAGCCCATCGTCAGAACGTCATATGAGATGCCCAGGTATACCTATGAGACAAATGTCATGGGAACCGTGAATCTCTGTGAGGCGGTCCGGCTGACACCGTCAGTCCGATCCTTTGTAAATGTGACGACGGACAAGGTTTATAAGAATGAGGAGCGGGGAGAGGCCTTTCGGGAGGATGAGCCCCTGGACGGCTATGATCCCTATTCCAATTCCAAGTCCTGCTCAGAGCTGGTGACACATAGTTATGTAAACTCTTTCCTGAAGGAGGCAGGTGTGGCTGTATCCACAGCCCGTGCCGGAAATGTGATCGGCGGCGGTGATTTCGCCAGAGACCGGATCATTCCGGACAGTGTCCGGGCGGCAATGAAGGGAGAGGTGATCCGGGTTAGGAATCCCTATTCCATCCGTCCCTTCCAGCATGTTCTGGAACCCCTCTTTATGTACCTGACGATCCTCAGGGCGCAGGCCCTGGATCCTGAGCTGGCCGGAGCCTATAACATCGGACCGGAGGATGCGGACTGTGTGACCACAGGAGATCTTGTGACCCGGTTCTGCAAAGCCTGGAATTCGGCAAGAGCTGAGGGGGCACCGGAGCTTACCTGGGAAGACGTGGGGAATGTGGGGCCGCATGAGGCTACATTTCTCAAGCTGGACTGCAGTCTGGCCCGCAGTACCTTTGGATGGAAGCCGGTCTGGAATATCGACCGGGCTCTGGAGGAGACGGTGGCATGGACCGGCGTTTATGCTGCAGGCGGAGATGTGGAAGCGGAAATGAACCGGGAGATCCGGGCCTTTCTTTCCGGAGAATAGAGATTGGGAGTCGTTATGAACGATAAGACAAATAAGACAAAAGAAAGTGAGCTGCGCAGCATGATCAAAGAGCTGGTGGCTGAATACTACAGAGAGGTGAAAAAGCCGGAGCAAGAGAGGAGCTACGAGCCGGGAGATCGGATCGCCTATGCGTCACGGGTTTATGATGAGAAGGAGATGCTGTCCCTTACGGACGCGGTTCTGGATTTCTGGCTCACCACAGGACGTTTTGCAGATCAGATGGAGAAGGAGTTTGCGGAGTGGCTGGGCGTGCGTTACGTGCATCTGGTAAACAGCGGCTCCTCGGCGAATCTGCTGGCATTTATGGCGCTGACGTCACCGCTCCTCGGGGATCGTCAGATCCGCAGGGGGGATGAGGTGATCACCGTTGCCTGCGGTTTTCCCACCACGGTAAGCCCCATCCTGCAGTACGGGGCGGTGCCTGTTTTTGTGGATGTTACGATCCCGCAGTATAATATCGATGTGGATCAGCTGGAGGGTGCACTGTCGGAAAAGACAAAGGCGGTCATGATCGCGCACACCCTGGGGAATCCCTTTTCTGTTCGGAAGGTAAAGGAGTTCTGTGACAGGCATAACCTGTGGCTGGTTGAGGATAACTGCGACGCTCTGGGGTCAAAGGTGACCCTGGACGGCGTTACGAAGTATACAGGAACCTGGGGTGATATCGGAACCTCATCCTTCTATCCCCCGCACCATATGACCATGGGAGAGGGAGGTGCGGTCTATACCGATGATCCGCTTCTTCATAAGATCCTTCTTTCCATGCGGGACTGGGGAAGAGACTGCGTATGTCCCTCCGGCCGGGACAATCTCTGCGGACACCGGTTTGACGGGCAGTTCGGTGAGCTCCCCCAGGGCTATGACCATAAGTATGTATACAGTCATTTCGGCTACAATCTGAAGGTGACCGACCTTCAGGCGGCCATCGGTGTGGAGCAGCTTCATAAGTTCCCGGAATTCATCCGGAGAAGAAGGGAGAACTGGGATTATCTCAGGCAGCAGCTGGAGGTGCTTTCGGATCGGCTGATCCTTCCGGAGCCGGAACCGGATTCCGAACCCTCCTGGTTTGGTTTCCTGATCACGGTCCGGCCGGAGACAGGGCTTTCCAGAAATGCGGTGACCCGTTACCTGGAGGAGCATAATATCCAGACCCGACTGCTGTTCAGCGGCAATCTGACCCTGCATCCCTGCTTTGATCAGATCCGCGGAACCGATGCCTACCGTGTGTCCGGTCCGCTGGATGTGACAAACCGGATCATGGAGAATACCTTCTGGATCGGAGTCTATCCCGGAATGACGAAGGAGAAGCTGGACG
This sequence comes from uncultured Lachnospiraceae bacterium, assembly GCA_902792005.1. GTDB lineage: Bacteria > Bacillota > Clostridia > Lachnospirales > Lachnospiraceae > Eubacterium_Q. The sequence continues at coordinate 57,693 of CADAXW010000019.1, read as the reverse complement.
CCATGGTTCAGGCGTTAAAGGAAGCATGTGCATAAATGTTTCATTTGTGTAACATTTGATTTTGCATATAATAGTATGAAATTGAATCGGAAAATGTCGGAAACCACAGGAAAACCCCTGTGGTTTCCTGCTTTTTCTTGTGTATGCATTCAGGTTGACATACTATATATAGTGTTTTTTTAACTTTTTTACACGCAAATGTAACATTTTCTTAATAGTTTATTGACAAAAAAGTAAATGTCTGATACAATTCTGAAACATGAAGAAACTAGGGGGGATTTGCGTCCCTGTATTCCCGAAAAGGAGAGAACAGAAGAAGATGAATGCAAGAAGAATATCGTTAATAATGGTAGTCCTGCTTGTTTTAGCTGTGTGTTTTGTTCCGCATATGACATCAAGTGCAGATGAGTCGGTACAGCAGGAGGCCCTTGCTGCCGATCTGGACGCTGTAAATGCTTCCGTTGTGAAGGATACAGAGGACAATGAGGACTACGGTGATGACGTCGAGGGCGAGAAGGTTGTCTTTGAAGAGGAAGACGACGATGCAGATGATGCAGATGATGCAGATGATGCGGACGACGCAGATGATGCAGATGATGCAGACGACGCAGATGATGCAGATGATGCAGACGACGCAGATGATGCAGACGACGCGGACGATACAGACGATACAGACGATACAGATGATAATAACGACGTAGACGATACAGACGACGAGGATGATAATGAGACATCAGGCGCTGCTGAGGGCTCTGTCCAGAAGCAGGAGGATGTCAAGGCAGTTGATACTGCAAGCAAGGGTACTACAGTAAAGAAAACCGCAAAGGAGACTTCTAAGAAGACTGTAAAGACTGCAGCAACTGCAAAGGCAGTGAAGAAGGTAAAGCAGGTTAAGAAGAGCGGTTGGAAGATCAAGAACGGAAATAAGTATTACCGGGGTGAGGACGGAAAGAAAGTGACCGGCCTCCAGGAGATCAACGGAAAGTCCTATTATTTCGATGAAAACGGAATCCTTCAGACAGGCTGGATGGAGCTTAACGGCGAGAAGCATTACTTCAAGAAGAACGGCGTTATGAAGACAGGCTGGATGAAGCAGGACGGTAAGTGGTATTATTTTGAGGATGACGGATCCATGGCTACAGGCTGGGCAAAGGATGACGGCAAGTGGTATTACATGGACGAAGAAGGAAACATGGAGAGAGGCTGGCAGCTGCTGAACGGCAAGTGGTATTATCTCTCTTCTGACGGATCCATGGCTACAGGCTGGAAGAGTGTATCGGACAAGTGGTACAACTTCCATGACAGCGGTGTTATGAAGACCGGCTGGAGAAAGGTCGACGGCAAGTGGTATTACATGGATGAGAACGGTGTAATGCAGAGAGGCTGGCTGCTTCGCGGTGGTAACTGGTACTACCTCGGAAAGAGCGGCGATATGAGCACAGGCATCGAGCAGATCAACGGTCTCTACTATGTATTTAACGAGAACGGTGAGTGCGTTAATCCGGAAGGTTCTGTTGCTGAGATCACAGAGGATCAGCTGAAGCTTCCTGAGGGATGGGGTAACTGGTCTGCAGAGGATATCTATTATATGCAGAGATGTGTTGAGACAGAGACCAGAGACTGCGATTTCTGGAGCAAGACACACGTTGCATCCGTAATCCTGAATCGTGTTATGGACGGATACTTCGGTGACACACCGTATGAGGTTGTTACAGCACGTTGCCAGTTCGCATACGGAAGAACAACCATCGCACAGAGCACCATCGATGCTGTAAACTATGTACTGAAGCACGGAGATACTGCAAAGGGAGCACTGTTCTTCCACAGTCTTTCCAAGAGAAGCACATTCTGCGGACGCTCTTATATGTTCACAGATGCATGCGGACATCATTTTTATAAGTAATACTTGTTTATTTCAGAGTTTTCGTTTATAATGTCACCAGTTTGACAAAGGCAGAGAAGGAGACTGCTCCTTAAAAGGACTGACAGGGAGTCGCGGTCATGGACTGAGAGCTGCGATGAGACACCTTAGGAGAGTGGAACACTCCGGAGCCGGTTGTTCGAAGGAAGAGTAGGGCAGCCCGTAATCGGCACGTTACGCCGCAAAGAGTGCAGAAGCGTAATACTTCTGAATTCGGGTGGTACCACGGTGAAAATCGTCCCGAGGCTTGTTACAGGCCTCGGGACGTTTTCGCGTAAACAGAAAGAAGGAAGGAATCATTATGTACAGAGACAAAACCATCGACAAAATGAGTGAAGCAGATGTAGGAAAGAACATCCGCCTGGCAGGCTGGGTTGAGAACATCCGGGATCATGGAGGCGTATCCTTCATCGATCTTCGCGATATGTACGGTGTGATGCAGGTCGTTCTGCGTGACACGAAGCTGCTGGACGGCATTACCAGAGAGCAGGCCATTTCCGTAGAGGGACTGGTGGAGCACAGGGATGAGGAAACCTACAACCCGAAGATCCCCACGGGAACCATCGAGCTGGAGGCACACTCCATCGACATCCTGGGAAAGGTCTATACACAGCTTCCCTTCGAGATCGTGACTTCCAAGGAGGTACGCGAGGACGTACGTCTGAAGTATCGTTATCTGGATCTTCGAAATGAGAAGGTGAAGGACAATATCCTGTTCCGTTCCAAGGTGATCAGCTTCCTTCGTAAGAAGATGGAGGAGATGGGCTTTGTTGAGATCCAGACACCGATCCTCTGTGCATCTTCACCGGAGGGCGCGCGGGATTATATCGTTCCCTCCCGCCGGTATAAGGGCAAGTTCTATGCACTGCCTCAGGCACCCCAGCAGTATAAGCAGCTGCTGATGGTTTCCGGTTTCGATAAGTATTTCCAGATCGCTCCCTGCTTCCGTGATGAGGATGCGAGAGCAGACCGTTCACCCGGTGAGTTCTATCAGCTGGACTTTGAGATGAGCTTTGCAACACAGGAGGATGTGTTCAAGGTAGGCGAGGAGGTGCTTTCCGCAACCTTCAAGGAGTTTGCACCTGAAGGCTATGAGGTGACCGAGGCACCCTATCCCATCATCAGCTACAAGCAGGCCATGCTGGAGTTCGGTACGGATAAGCCGGACCTCCGCAATCCCCTGCGTATCATAGATCTGACGGATTTCTTCCAGAAATGTACCTTCAAGCCGTTCCACGGCAAGACCGTCCGGGCCATCAATGTTCCGAGAAAGCTGTCCAAGGGTCAGCATGAAAAGATGCTGAAGTTTGCGCAGAGCATCGGTATGGGAGGCCTCGGTTATCTGGAGGTTCTGGAGGACGGATCCTACAAGGGGCCCATTGACAAGTTCATCCCCGATGAGCTGAAGGATGTGCTTAAGACAGATGCAAAGCTGAACATCGGCGATACCATTTTCTTCATCGCAGATAAGGAGCAGCGTGCAAACCTGTTTGCGGGCCAGATCCGGAATGAGCTGGGACAGCGTCTTGATCTTATTGAGAAGAATGCATACCGCTTCTGCTACATCAATGATTTCCCCATGTATGAGTTTGATGAGGAGACCAAGAGCCCTGCATTTACACACAATCCCTTCTCCATGCCCCAGGGCGGTCTGGAAGCACTGAAGGAGAAGGATCCGCTGGACATTCTGGCATATCAGTACGATATCGTATGCAACGGCGTGGAGCTTTCCTCCGGTGCAGTTCGGAACCATGACATGGAGATCATGGAAAAGGCCTTCGAGATCGCAGGCTACTCCAAGGAGGTACTGGAGCAGAAGTTCGGAGCACTTTACAGCGCATTTCAGTTTGGTGCACCTCCGCATGCCGGAATGGCACCGGGCGTAGACCGTATGATCATGCTGCTGCGTAACGAGGAGAATATCCGCGAGGTTATCGCGTTCCCCATGAGCGGAACCGGACAGGATCTGATGTGCGGCGCTCCGGGCGAGGTAACGGAGATGCAGCTGCGTGAGACCCATATCAAGGTAAGAGATTAAGGTAAGAGATTAAGGAACGTTCCGGAAAGGAAAACTATGCAGATCACAGATGAAACCATCGAATATGTAGGTATCCTGGCCAAGCTGGAGCTTTCTCCGGAAGAGAAGGAGCGGGCAAAGAAGGATATGTCGGAGATGCTGGATTACGTCGGAAAGCTGAATGAGCTGGATGTGTCCGGCGTTGAGCCCATGAGTCATACATTTCCCGTGTCAAATGTAATGCGGGAGGATGAGGTGACAAACGGCGATGACCGTGAGAAGATCCTCAGCAATGCACCGGAGAAGACCGAAGAGGCCTTCATCGTACCAAATACTTTTTAGGTTCCGAAACGTCTTCAGACGTTTCGAGAACCGTACATGCCCACATTCGCCGAAGGGCGAATGTGCCCGACCGAAGGGAGGGTTTGCGAACGATTTCCTTAATCGTTTGCAAAGGCCTTGAACCGTACGCACCTACAATAGAGGAGTTAATTCATGGAAAGAGAAGAAATCATTCGCCTGTCCGCTGTGGAGCTGGGAAAGCGCATTGCAGCGGGTGAGGTGACAAGCGTGGAGGCCACGAAGGCATATCTGGATCAGATCGGTGCCGTGGAGAAGGATATCCATGCATATATCACAATCGATACCGAGGGCGCTCTGAAGCAGGCAGAGGAGTGCGACGCCAGGATCAAGGCGGGAGAACTGAAAGGGCCTCTGGCCGGTGTGCCGGTTGCCATCAAGGACAACATGTGCATCGAGGGCCAGCTCACCACCTGTGCTTCCAAAATCCTCAGTAATTTCAAGCCCACCTATACCGCAACGGCCGTTCAGGCAATGAAGGATGCCGGTGTTGTAGTGCTGGGTAAGACCAATATGGATGAGTTTGCCATGGGAAGTACCTCGGAGACATCCTATTTCGGCCCCACAAAGAACCCCAGGGATCTGACAAGAGTTCCCGGCGGTTCCTCCGGCGGTTCCGCTGCAGCGGTGGCCGCAAATGAGTGCGCAGCCGCTCTGGGAAGTGATACCGGCGGTTCCATCCGTCAGCCCGCAGGCTTCTGCGGTGTTACCGGCATCAAGCCCACCTACGGACGGGTATCCCGTTACGGCCTGATCGCCTATGGTTCCTCTCTGGATCAGATCGGTCCTCTGGCAAAGGATGTGACCGACTGTGCAGCGATCCTGGAGATCATTTCCACGCAGGATGCAAAGGATTCCACTTCCGCACGGCTTTCCGAAGGAAGTGAGGAGGCAGAGACGGATTTCACTTCTGCACTTGTAAATAACGTAAAGGGAATGAAGATCGGCGTGCCGAGAGACTATTTCCTGGAGGGTATCGATCCCGAGGTGAAGGAAAAGGTCCTGGCCGCAGCAGAGAAGTTCCGGGCACTGGGTGCTGAAGTAGAAGAGTTTGATCTGGGTATGGTTGAGTATGCCATCCCTGCATACTATATTATTGCCTGCGCAGAGGCGTCCTCCAATCTGGAGCGTTTCGACGGCGTCAAGTACGGATATCGTACCGAGAGCTACACAGATCTGCATAATATGTATAAGAAGACCCGTTCCGAGGGCTTCGGAGCAGAGGTAAAACGACGCATCATGCTGGGAAGCTTTGTTCTTTCCTCCGGCTATTATGATGCTTACTATGTAAAGGCACTACGTGTGAAGGCACTGATCAAACAGGCCTTTGATCAGGCATTTGAAAAGTATGATGTGATCCTGGGACCGGTGGCACCCACCACCGCACTGCCCATCGGTGAGTCCCTGTCGGATCCCATCAAAATGTACCTGGGCGATATCTATACGGTGTCTGTAAACCTGGCGGGACTGCCGGGCATTTCCATCCCCTGCGGAGAGGATAAGGACGGACTTCCGGTGGGACTGCAGCTGCTTGGACAGACATTTGCGGAGAAGAAGATCATCCGTGCAGCCTATACCTACGAGCAGAACCGTGAGTGATAATAATTGGAGGAACGAACCTTGAGTAAAGAATATGAAGTCGTCATCGGACTGGAAGTCCATGTTGAACTGAATACAAAGACGAAGATCTTCTGCGGATGTTCCACCGCCTTCGGAGGAGCACCCAATACCCATGTGTGCCCGGTATGCTCCGGTATGCCCGGTTCCCTTCCGGTGTTGAATAAGGCGGTTGTGGAAAAGGCCATCGCCGTGGGACTTGCAACACACTGCGACATCACGAGAAACAGCAAGTTTGACCGGAAGAATTATTTCTATCCGGATAATCCGCAGAACTATCAGATCTCACAGCTGTATTATCCGATCTGCAGAAACGGCTATGTAGCCATTCAGGATGCAGAAGGAAAGGAAAAGCATGTCAGGATCCATGAGATCCACATGGAGGAGGATGCGGGAAAGCTGATCCATGATGCTTTCACGGATGAGACCTACGTGGATTTCAACCGTTCCGGCGTACCCCTGATCGAGATCGTATCCGAGCCGGATATGCGTTCTGCTGACGAGGTCATCGCTTATCTGGAGGGGCTTCGCGAGACCATTCAGTATCTGGATGCCTCCGACTGTAAGCTGAACGAGGGCTCCATGCGTGCAGACGTGAACCTGTCCATTCGTGAGAAGGGAACAGAAGAATTCGGCACCAGAACGGAGTCCAAGAACCTGAACTCCTTCCGGGCGATCCGCCGCTGTATTGAAAATGAAGTGAACCGTCAGATCGATCTTCTGGAGTCAGGAGAGAAGGTTGTGCAGGAAACCCGCCGCTGGGATGATGAGAAGGGTTATTCCTATCCCATGCGTTCCAAGGAGGATGCACAGGATTACCGCTACTTCCCGGATCCGGATCTGGTACCCATCAGCGTGTCCGAGGACTGGATCGAGGAGATTCGCGGACGTCAGCCGGAAATGCGCGGCGAAAAGATCGCACGCTACAAAGAGGAGTATGAGCTGCCGGATTATGATATTGACCAGCTGACCAGTGAAAAGAAGCTGGCAGATCTGTTCGAGGGTGCGGTTGCAGCGGGCGCTGATCCCAAGAAGGCCTCCAACTGGCTGATGGTTGAGACCATGCGTCTGATGAAGGAAACCGGAACCGATGCTTCCAACCTGAAGTTCAGCGGAGCCAATCTGGCAGAGCTGATCGCGTTGGTTGACGCGAAGGAGATCAACGGTGCCGTTGCGAAGGAAGTTTTCGAAAAGGCTGTCTTCTCCGAGAATCTCAGCCCGGCACAGTATGTGAAGGACAACAACCTGTCCACCAAGGCAGATGACGGTGTCCTGGCAGAGGTGGTTGCAAAGGCCATCGAGGCAAATCCCAAGGCCGTAGAGGATGTAAAGAACGGTAAGGGCAAGGCCATCGGAGCCATTGTGGGCTATGTTATGAAGGAAATGAAGGGTAAATGTGACCCGGCCACCGTAAATAAGATGATCACCGAGAAACTGCAGTAGAAGCTGCAGTAGCAGATGTATGCTGTCATGCTGTTATGTGTCATGCAGCGTTCTGGCAGTGCGCGGTTTTCTGCTTGCAATTATGTTAACTTTGTCATATAGTATTGCATGAAGTTGAAGTAAAACCGGACCGGACATCTGACCGGGCCTTAAGCGAATTTAAAGGAAAAAGGAAGTATCTATGTCATATAACGACGATGAAAACGACTACGGATATGATGATTACGGATATGAAGAGTCATACCGGGACAGCGAACAGAGAAGAAAACGCGGCATGTCCTCCAACGCCAAGTGGGGCATCGCTCTGATCATTGAGCTGATCGTAATCGTTCTTCTGGTTCTCGCACTGGTAAAATCATATATCCATAATAAATATGAGCTGCTGGATTATCATGATCTCAGCGGAAAGGATCTTTCCATCAATGACGGCATTGATGAGGAGGCTATGAAAGGCTATACAAATATAGCTCTCTTTGGCGTGGATGCCAGGGATTCCAGCCTGGGAGCCGGAAACCGAAGTGACGCCATCATGGTCTGCAGCATCAACAATGAAACCGGAGAGGTAAAGGTCTGCTCCGTATATCGTGATACACTGCTGGAGATCCCCGATCCGGACGGCGCATTTACGTCCAAGATCAATGCAGCCTATGCATACGGTGGGCCGGAGCTGGCCATCGGTGCGTTGAATAACAACCTGGACCTGAACATCACGGACTATGTCACCGTGAACTGGGAAGGACTGACCCGCGCCATCGATGCCATCGGCGGTGTTGAGATCAGCGTTGAGGAAAATGAGCTGGATATGCTGAATGCGTGTCTGACTGAGCAGATCCGCGCCACAGGCATTTATTCCGAGGGCGTTTTTGAAACAGGTATGCTCACGCTGAACGGCGCGCAGGCTACGGCTTACTCCCGTATCCGAAGCACGGATCAGGGTGATATCACAAGAACCGAGCGTCAGCGTGAGGTGATCTCTGCCATGCTCAGCAAGCTGAAGGGAAGTGACCTTAATACTATCGATAAGATCATCGATGAGATCTTCCCCTATATCAGCACCAGCATTTCCGAGGATGAGATGTATAAGCTGGCGTCCAATATCTTTAGCTACAAGCTGGATGAGACAGTGGGATTCCCCTTCCAGTACCAGTTCTATGGATCTGAGACCAAGGGCTCCTGCATCGCTCCCGAGGATCTGTCCGGAAATGTATCCGCGCTCCAGAGATATCTGTTCGGTACCCAGAATTATGTGCCGACCCAGAATGTGCAGCGGATATCGAATGACATCACAACTGAGACCGGTTTCGGCAGCAACGGAACGGTAAAGCTCCCGTCGGAAAAGACAGAGGAATAACAGAGGAATTACAGAGGAAATATAGAATGAAGAATATCATGGTAGCGCAGTCCGGCGGCCCCACCGCCGCCATCAATGCATCCCTGGCCGGTGTGGTCCGGGAAGCTCTATTGTGTGAATCATATGATAAGATTTACGGCGCGGTTCACGGTATAAGCGGAGTATTGGAAGAAAATTTCATGGAGCTTAACACGCCCGCAAGGGTGCATGAGGATTTTATTAAAAGCCTCATCCATACTCCGGCGATGTATCTGGGTTCCTGCCGGTTTAAGATGCCCGCACCGGAAGAGGATCCGGGGATCTACGACAGGATCTTCGGTATTCTGGAGAAGATGAACATCGGTGCATTCTTCTATATCGGTGGAAATGATTCCATGGATACCGTGGCAAAGCTTGCCAGAGCCGCAGAAAAGAAGGGCTCGCCCATTCGCTTTGCAGGTGTTCCCAAGACCATTGATAATGATCTGGTGAATACAGACCACACGCCGGGCTACGGCTCAGCAGCGAAGTTCATAGCAGCTACGATGCTGGAGGTGGCCCATGATACCTATATCTATGATCTTCCCTGTGTGACCATTGTGGAGATCATGGGACGTGATGCAGGCTGGCTTACCGCGGCTGCGGCACTGGCCAGAAATGAGTACAATATCACTCCGCAGCTGGTTTATCTGCCGGAGGTTCCTTTCCACAGGGCGCAGTTCCTGGAGGACGTCAGAAGAGAGCTGAAGCGCTCCAAAAATGTGGTAGTAGCCGTTTCGGAGGGGATCCGGGACGAGGAAGGCGTCTACATCAGTGCCAAGGAAGCGGTGGCTGACAAGTTCGGCCATATGCAGCTGTCCGGGGTAGGAAAGGTGCTGGAGAACCTGGTGAAGCGGGAACTGGGGACAAAGGTGAGATCCATCGAGCTCTCCATTCTTCAGAGATGTGCCGGCCACGCCGCATCCGCTCAGGATCTTAAGGAATCCTGTGAGCTTGGAGAGTATGCGGTACAAAAGACAGCAGAGGGAGAGACAGGTTTCATGTCTGTGGTGGAGCGTGTTCAGGATCAACCCTATATCTATCAGATCCGTCATTCAGGGCTTCAGGATATCGCAAATAAAGCGAAGGCTGTTCCGCGGAAATGGATCAATGAAGCAGGGAATGATGTGACGGAGGAGATGATCCGATACATCCGTCCGCTGATCCTTGGCGAGGCGCGGCCTGAATGGAAGGACGGACTTCCTGTGTATCTTCCGGTGGCACATTTGAATCATACCGGTGAATAATAATACATCGGTGTGATGTCAGGAAAAGATTGAATATTTGACATATGGCCTTGCTTTTGTCAGACTTTTTCCTTGCAATTTCAGATAGGCTGACGTATAATACAGTTGTAAGGAAATTACAGAATCGTGCATAGATATCTGGGATGTCCGATAACTCTCGTTTATATTTGAACCTACATCTACTTTTATGGGAATCCTATATCTGTGGTTGGATGACATGCCTCCTTTGAGTGGACTTCAGAAGATCACTTGCGGACACCCACCTGGCTTTGTGCTAGGAGTCAAAGGGCGGGAGCCGGCATCTCGGATATGTGGATACGATTCACGGGAAAAGCAGTGTTATCACTGCTTTTCTTTTGTATATGCGCTTTATGGTTGCATGTGGGCGAACAGGTGAGTGAATGAAGAAGTGGTTTGTCAGAATCAAAGATTTCATCATGGCATCCGGGGATATGCACATCAGTGCCTTCGCCGGACAGTCCGTATTCTTTATTTTCATGTCCTTTTTTCCGCTTCTTAACATTCTGCTTGCTCTGGTCCCGCTGTTTTCCATATCAGAGATTGAGATGACCCAGATGATCACCAAAGCTTTTCCGGAGGATCTGGGGAAATATATTGGCGGTATCATCAAGGATATCTATTCCAACGGAACCCCTTCTCTTACCATCATCTCTCTGCTGGTGGGACTCTGGGCTTCCGCCAAGGGAGTTATGGCCATCCGGAACGGACTGAATGAGGTTTATCGTGCCAGAGAGAAGCGGAACTTTCTTCTGGTCCGTGCCGTGAGCATGCTCTACACGCTTATATTTATCGCGGTACTGGTGGCCCTGACCCTGGCAAACCTGTTCGGACGTCAGCTGTATCAGTCCTTTATGTCGAAGCATAATGAGCTTGAGGATATACTTGGACTGGTGGTACATTTGCGAGGAGTCGGTTCCTTTATCGTTATCTTTGTTCTGCTTTGGGGGATGTATACCATCATGCCGAATCGGAAGCTGTTCTTCCGTTATCAGGCCTTCGGGGCGCTGTTTGCCTCCGGCTCCTGGGTTCTTGTTTCGTGGCTGTTCTCCTATTATCTGGAGTTTGCCATGAAGAAGTCCTATATGTATGGTTCCCTTTCCGCCATCATCATGGTCCTGGTATGGATGTATACCATCGTGAATATCATTTTCATCGGAGCCATGATCAACGAGTTCCTGTTTGAGTATGTTTACCGGGAACGGGTGGAGCGGAGACTGAATAAACGGAATAAGATGAAGGCCATGAAGCGTTATGCCCATACGGAGCATAGAGAGGAACGAAGAGAACTGCGCGCCCAGCGGAAGGCAAAGCCTTCGGAGGAGAGCGATGACTTCGGCCTGGAGGATCCGGAGGAGACGGAGGTTGAGACGGAGGTTGAGACGGAGGTTGAGACGGAGGTTGAGTCAGAGGTGGAGGCTGAGGTGGAAGCAGAGAAAGAAGGCGAAATATGAGACCGGTAAAAGCATTTCACAAAATTGAGGCAAGAGTTGATCTGGATGCCATTCGGGAGAATATCAAAACCGTACAGGCACTGAATCCAGCGGACCGGAAAACACTGCTGGTGATCAAGGCGGATGCCTATGGTCACGGAGCCTGTGTTCTGGCGGAGCAGCTGGACGATCTGGCGGATTATTACGGGGTGGCGGAGATCGACGAGGCTGTGGAGCTTCGGGAGAGTGGCGTAACAAAGCCTATCCTGATCCTGGGATATACGGATGAGACGGATTATGAGGATCTGATCCGGTATGATGTGACACAGGCAGTCTATGATGTGGAGAAATGTCGGAGCCTGTCCCTTCTGGCAGAGAAGATGGGCAAGAAGGCCCGGGTTCATATCAAGGTGGACTCCGGTATGCACCGGATCGGTTTCTCCGGAGACAGCGCCGGCGTGGCTGAGGCGGAGCAGCTCTTTTCCATGGAGGGCCTTTCCGTAGAAGGGATCTTCACACATTTTGCAAAGGCAGATGAAAAGGATAAGACCACAGCGCTGGAGCAGTACCGGGTATTCAGTACATTTGTAAAAGCACTGGAGGATAAGGGATACCATCTGGGGATCCGGCATATCGACAACAGTGCAGGCGCAATGGAATTACACTCACAAGGATTTGACATGATGCGACTGGGTATAGTAATATACGGTCTGTATCCCTCGGAGGAGATCGATAAATCCGTGGTGATCCATCCGGCCATGAAGCTGGTGAGCCACGTGACACATATCAAGACACTTCCTGCAGGCTGCGGGATCAGCTATGGCCATACCTATGTGACGGACCGTGAAACGAAGGTGGCGACGGTGTGCGCAGGCTATGCGGACGGATACCCGAGAGCACAGTCAAATGTGGGCCGGGTCCTGATCCGTGGTGAGTATGCTCCCATTCTGGGGCGTGTCTGCATGGATCAGATGATGGTGGATGTGAGCCATATCCCCGATGTGGAGCTGGGAGATGAGGTAACTCTCTTCGGAAGCGACGGGGAGAATCGGATCTCCGTAGAGGAGGTTGCGACACCCGGAAACAGCTTTAATTACGAGCTGGTATGTGATGTGGCACGCCGCGTGCCCAGAATCTATATCCGGGACGGAGAGGCCATTGGAGAGGTGAATTATCTCCGTTCATGAGCCTGTATCTCCGGTGACAGGAGTCTGACTCCGCAATAATAAGAGAAAAAGGAGTTCTATGTTTAAGAAAAGGGACGAGGAACAGGTCGAAGAAGAGATATTGTCCATGGTAGAGGAAGGACAGGATCAGGGCTTTATCCATGAGGAGGAAGCGGAGCTGATCTCGAATATCTTTGACTTTGATGATAAGGATGCGCATGACATCATGACCGCCCGGAATCGGATCTTTGCGCTGGAAAAGGGAACCACCATAAAGGAGGCTCTGACCAGAGGACTGGAAAGCAGCTATTCCCGCTATCCGGTATATGAAGATGAGATCGATAATATCCTGGGCGTGATCCACTTGAAGGATCTGATGGCCGCATTTCTGGACGGGCAGGGAGACAGTCCCTGTGAGACCGTGATGGAGGATCCTATTTTTATTCATCCTGCTTATGATATCTCCAAGCTGCTTCGGAAGATGCAGAAGGAGAAGATCCATATCGCCATTGTGGTGGACGAGTACGGACAGACGGACGGCATCGTAACCCTGGAGGATATCATCGAGGAGATCGTGGGAAATATCCAGGACGAGCATGATGATGAGGAAGAGGAAGCCAGACGGACGGCAGATGCCGGCTATGTGGTGGACGGACTCATTTCCCTGAATGATCTGGAGGAGATCCTGCCGGATATGGAGCTGCCGGATACGGAGATCGAAACCCTGAACGGTTTCCTGCTGTATCGGCTGGGCCGGCTTCCCCGGGAGGGTGAGCAGTTGAGGATCGAGTATGGTGGATATCTGTTCCAGCCCCTCAGCATACAGGACAAGGTGATCCAGAGCGTAAAGATCCTGCCGCTTGATCAGACAGGTAATAATTAAATTGATATAAAGAAAGAGGTATTAACATGTCAGGACATTCCAAGTTTGCGAACATCAAGCACAAGAAAGAGAAGAACGACGCAGCAAAGGGAAAGATCTTCACCATCATCGGTCGAGAGATCGCCGTAGCAGTTAAGGAGGGAGGACCGGATCCGGCCAACAACTCCAAGCTCCGTGATGTTATCGCAAAGGCAAAGGCAAATAACATGCCCAACGATACTATCGATCGTGGTATCAAGAAGGCTGCAGGTGATGCGAACAGCGTAAACTACGTAGCAAACACCTATGAGGGTTATGGTCCCTCCGGAACAGCCATCATTGTAAACTGCCTTACAGACAACAAGAACCGTACCGCTTCCAACGTGCGTAACGCATTTACAAAGGGTGGCGGAAATGTAGGTACTACCGGCTGCGTATCCTATATGTTTGACGAGAAGGGTCAGATCATCGTAGCAAAGGAAGAGTATGAGACAACTGCAGACGAGTTCATGATGATGGCTCTGGATGCAGGTGCTGAGGACTTCTCCGAGGAAGAGGACAGCTATGAGATCATCACCTCCCCGGCAGACTTCTCCGCAGTGCGCGAGGCACTGGAGAAGGAGGGCGTTCCCATGGTTTCTGCTGAAGTGACCATGATCCCGCAGAACTATGTAACACTGACTTCCGATGAGGATAAGAAGAAGATTCAGAGGATCCTGGATCTCCTGGACGAGGATGATGCCGGCTCTCCGGCCACTTCGTGGCCGTCGATGTCGCGGCATTCGCCGTATACAACCGCCCCGTCATTGCCTTGCATGCAAGCAAGCTTGCGCAAAGCAATGACGGGGCGGTTGTGCATGGCTCATTTTAACGCGCAAAAACGTGACAATGGGGACTGTCCCCGTTGTCACGCTCTATACCGGATGAGCCTCGTTATAGGCCGCGATGGCCTTTTCTGTATATTCCACATCGGAGGGGCAGGGCACATACTGGGTGCCGTACTTCTGTCTTGTCTCGTCGCCTTTTCCGGTAAAGAGGATCACTGTGGGCTTTTCCACTCCGGCGATGGCGGCACGGATGGCTTCGCCCCGGTCCTCGATCATTTCCACGGGACAGGCCACATACTGTGCGATGTCGCGGGAGATCTGCTCCACCGGTTCTTTTCCGGGATCCTCTGCGCAGAGGATAACCTTTTTACTGTACTGTCCGGAAATGGTTCCCAGATCCTTTCTCCTTACCAGAGCCTTTTCTCCGGGACATCCGAAGATAGTCACGATATCATACTCCGGGTATTCCTCCTTCATGGAGGAGAAGAGCTTCTCAAAGGACAGCTTGTTATGGGCATAATCCACGATGGCTACGATCTTCTTATCCGCGGAGGTGAAGCATTCCATACGTCCTCTGGATCTTGCACGACGCAGGCCGGAACGGATAAATTCCACCGGAATGCCGTAGACGTTGCAGACTGCAATGGCAGCCAGCGCATTTTCCACGTTAAAGAGACCGGGAACCGTCAGGGAGAACTCCTCGTCGAAGCGTTCACACCGGACCCGGAACAGGGTCTCGCCATCCCCCTTGCGGATGTCATAGCCATATACGTCACTGCCTTCCTTTGTTCCGAAGGTGATCACGCGGTCAGCCTCCTGCGCGGCCCCCATGACGTCCTCATAGCGGTCCGTGTCGGAACAAACCAGAGCTGTCCTGGTCTGGCCGAAGATCCGCAGCTTGGATGCGAAGTAGTCCTCCAGAGTCGGATGCTCGGAGGGACTGATATGGTCCTCGGAGATATTCATGAAGACACCCACGTCGAAGGTGATCTCGTCAACGCGGTTATATTTCAGGGCCTGGGAGGAAACCTCCATGGTCAGAAAATCGATATGACTGTCCACTGCATTCCGAAAATGTCGCATCAGCTCCACAGACTCCGGCGTTGTGAGTCGGGACTCCTCCCGGATCACGCCGTCATAGGTGTCGATGGAGGAGATCACGGCACTTTCCGGCTCCTGCCGGCTGGCCAGGTAATCATCCAGGATCGCCTTGATGTAATAGGTGGTGGTGGACTTTCCCTTTGTACCGGTGATGCCGGTGAGATGCAGCTGGGTTGCGGGCTCTCCGAAGAAGAGGTTTGCCAGGAAGGGCATGGACCTCCGGATATCGGATACCAGCATGGCCGGTGCATCGACCTTGTGATACAGGGTCTCGCTCACATAGCATACCGCTCCCCGGTCAAGGGCCTCCAGCAGATACTCCTCCTTGAAGCTGGCCCCCTTGCAGATGAAGAGGGTGCCGGGAGTTACATCCTTGGAGTTATAGGTAAGCCCGGTGATCAGTGTGTCTTTTACCTCCGGGAACTGGCCCTTCACAAGAAGATGGGCCTCGCGGAGACGGCGGGCATAGGTTTCCAGTGTATATTTTTTCATATTGAGTTCCTTTTCATTTCTAAAGTATGGTTCCGCATTCCATGCGTGGTTTCAGAAATTATCCGTAATATCGCTTGAAATTCTTATACTGCATGAAGTGGTTCTTCCACATCCGCAGCATGCGGTTCAGCCCGTTGTCTCCCTTCAGGAAGATGGGGTTCACATATTTCTTCTTCTGAAGAAGAGAGAAGAGCTTGTTTACGTTGGCCTCCTCGAAGATATACTTCTTAGCCACACCCTTGGGGACTGTAAGCCACAGCCGTTCCTCTTTGGGAGTGATAAACTCCTGGGGACGATCGAAGATATATTCCTCCACCAGAAGCCGGGCGATGTTGATGCCGGAACCGGTGACGTAGAAGTTGGACCGTCCCTGGCGGGTGTTGATCTCGAAGAACTTATACTTTCCGTCCCGACGGTCATACTTGATATCAAAGTTGGAGAAGCCCACATAATTCAGGTCCTCCAGCAGAGCCTTCACGCGGTCATACAGCTCGCTCTTTAACTCCGTGATGATCACGGCATGATTTCCCTTTCCATGGGGCGTGTGTTCCTCCAGAAGCACCGAGGCACATCATCTTCACATGCCCCTTATGGTTGGAGTAGCAGGTGAGAACACGCATGAACTCATCATTTCCGGGGATCATATCCTGGAGGATGAGAGAGTCCTCATAGCCGGCTCCGAAAATGTCCTCCGTCACCTGCGCCAGCTCCTCCCGGCTTCGGATGGTATAGACCTTCTCCTGGGTATCGAAGGGATGCTCCCAGTAAGCGATACCGTTGGAGGGCTTCAGGATGATGGGGAACTTGAAGGGAAGTTCCATGTTCGGATCCATGCCTTTGCGGAAGATCACAGTGGCAGGATGGTCGATCCCGTGCTTGTCGCACAGTTCATAGAAACGCTCCTTCTGCTGAAGGCTGTCCATCAGAGAGAAGTCGATGTAGGGAGCGATCACATTTTCCGGCAGCTGATCCTTCAGCTGGGAAAGGGTTGCCACGTAGGAGTCCCCGCAGCCGATGGCCAGGATCTTTTTCTTCTTATGCCTTGCGGCCAGATCCTTCAGAATGGGAAGCATCACCTCCGGGTGGTCCATTTTCCGGTTGTCCGTATAATCGGTGATCTTGCTGTTGTAGCTGGGACCCGTGGGGAACTTGCCGTAGACCTTGGTCTTCACTTTATAGGCTTCGTAAAATGCGCGCGCGACACTGTATGTATTGATGTCGCCGCCGAAAGCAACCGGGATAAACGGTTGAGATTGAAATTCCATTTTCATAACCTCTTATTTCGTGGTTTGAGGATCGAAATGACCCTCGACTTAGTATACCACTTTGGCGGAAAAACGGAAAGATAAAGTATAGGAAAAAGAAGATTAGTATGATACAATATATTCTAGGTTCCCCTGCGAAACGGAGGGGGAAAGAGATAAAAAAAGATTTAAAAAAGATTTAAAAAAGCAGGTGGATCATGAGTTCAGACAAGCATACACTGGGGATCCTGGGCGGCATGGGGCCGGAGGCCACCAGTGTTCTGTATAAGAGGATCACGGACCGGACCGTGGTATCCTGTGATCAGGAGCATATCAATATACTGATCTATTCGCATGCGGCACTTCCGGACCGCACGGGCTGCATCCTTTGTGGCGAGGGGGAGAAGCTGTGGGAGCAGCTGGCCGCCGATGTCAGGATGCTGAGATCTGCGGGCTGTGAATACCTGGCGGTGCCCTGTAATACCTGCCATTATTTTGCGGAACGATTCCAGCAGGAGATGGGAGGACATTTCATCAATATGATCGAGGAAACTGCCCGGTACGTGCAGGAAAGGCGGTATCATAAGGTGGGGGTTCTGGCCACGGACGGAACACTCCGGTCGGAGCTTTACCGAAAGGCTCTGGAGGCCCGGGAGATCGAGGTGATCTATCCCGATGAGATACATCAGAAGGACGTCATGAAGCTGATCTATGATCAGATCAAACGGGGAGAGAAGGGGGACAAGCATCTCTTCCAGGGGATCGCACAGCATATGCATGGAAGGGGTTGCGAGGCTGTGATCCTGGCCTGCACGGAGCTGTCCGTGTTTGCGGTGAATCATGAACTGACCGGCGGGTTTTACATTGATGCCATGGAGGCTTTGGCAAAGAGCTGCATCGAGACCTGCGGAGGAGTATATTCTTACTAGAGGCAGTGTAATATCGCATCAAAGACATGAAAAGACATGATAGGAGGGGAAGGTATGAAGAAGGTTATTATCACCATCGCGAGACAACATTGTTCCGGCGGGCTGAAGGTGGGAAAGCGCCTGGCAGAAGAACTGGGGATCAACTGCTATGACAGTGAAATGTTCCGCCTTGTGTCGGATGATAAGGCGATGCATGACAGCCACGTGGCGCATGATGCCCGAATCAAGGACACATCGCTTTATGATGTGGCGCAGGAAACCTTCTCGGAGCATGAGGATGAGGAGTTTCGGGAACAGGATGAGATGCTCCTGATGAAGAACCTCTTCTCTTATCAGTCGGATATCATCCGAAGACTGGCGGATCAGGAGTCCTGTGTGATCGTGGGACGCTGTGCCAATGATATTCTGGCGGATCGGGATGACACGGTAAGCGTGTTCCTCTGGGCGCCCATGGAGTTCCGGCTGAAGCGTGCCTCCTCCATAAAGAACATGCCGGAGGAAGAGCTGGAGGGCTATATCCGGAGCGTGGATGAAAGAAGGTCCAGCTACTACCATAATTACACCGGAGGAGACTGGAGGGATGTCACCAATTATGAGCTCTCTCTGGATGTCAGCCGGTACGGGATCAGGGGCAGTGCGGAGCTGATCAGGAAGTATCTTGAGATGCGTTTTCCGGATGAGCAGACGGACGGTTTTTGCTGACGGTCATACTGTATTTTTTGTTTGAAATACGGTGTGATTGTGATAGAATAAAGGTTGGGTATTTTATTACGTTTTATTAAGGAGAAACAGCATGAAGAAAGTAGCATACATTGCATCCGAATGTGTTCCTTTTATCAAGACCGGCGGCCTTGCGGACGTAGTCGGAACATTACCGCAGAAGTTTAACCGGGATGAGTATGATGTTCGGGTCATCATTCCGAAGTACATGTGTCTTCCGGAAAAGTTTAAGAATAACATGAAGTATATCACACATTTCCACATGGATATCGGCTGGAAGCAGCAGTATGTGGGAGTAATGTATCTGGAGTACGAGGGGGTTCCGGTATACTTCATCGACAATGAGTATTATTTCAATGGCTTCAACATTTACGGGGATCTGAAATGGGATATCGAGAAGTTCTGCTATTTCTCAAAGGCAGCACTTTCCATCCTGCCCAGCATCGGTTTCCAGCCGGATATCATCCACTGCCATGACTGGCAGGCAGGTCTTGTGCCGGTTTATCTTCGGACGCTGTTTGCAAATAATCCGTTCTACAGCAATATGAAGTCCATCATGACCATCCATAATCTTCAGTTCCAGGGGAACTGGGATATTGAGACCATCAAGGACTATTCCGGACTTCCGGATTATGTATTTACACCGGACAAGCTGGAGTTCAAGAAGGATGCGTCCATGCTGAAGGGCGGTCTTGTCTATGCGGATAAGATCACAACGGTATCCAATACCTACGCACAGGAGATCCAGACACCGTATTACGGCGAGGGACTGGACGGTCTGCTCCGGGCGCGCTGGCAGTCTCTCTGGGGTATCGTGAACGGCATTGATTACTCCGTATATGATCCCTCCAAGGATAAGAAGATCCCGCACCGCTACAATCTGAAGAATTACAAGAAGGAGAAGGTGAAGAACAAGGTGGCTCTGCAGAAGGAGCTGCATCTTCCCGAGGATCCCAATGTTTATATGATCGGTATCGTATCCCGTCTGACTGACCAGAAGGGTCTGGATCTGATCGACCGCGCCATGAATGATATCATGACGGACGGAACTCAGTTCGTGGTTCTGGGAACCGGTGACCGCCGGTATGAGGATATGTTCCGTTACTATCAGGGAATCCATCCCGCAAAGCTGTCGGCGAACATCTACTTCAGCGATGAGCTGTCCCATAAGATCTACGCTGCCTGCGACTCCATTCTGGTACCCTCCAGATTTGAGCCCTGCGGCCTGACACAGCTCATGGCACTTCGCTATGGTGCGCTTCCCATTGTTCGTGAGACCGGTGGTCTGAAGGATACCGTTCAGCCGTACAATGAGTTTGATGGAACAGGAACCGGCTTCTCCTTTGCAAACTACGATCCGAGAGAACTGCTGAATACCATCAATTACTCCAAGCGTATCTTCTTTGATGATAAGAATGCCTGGGCAGCGATGCAGAAACGTGCCATGGAGCAGAACTTCAGCTGGGATAATTCTGCAAAGATCTATGAGCAGTTGTACGAGCAGGTTTGAGCCCGGAAAAGATAGGATGTATGTGACATGAAGTGGGATCAGGAAGCAGTCTGCTTTGCAGGATATGCTTCCTGATTTCTGTTTTATGTGACGGAGAATCTTTACAGAAAAAGAAAGAATGAGCAGAAAAGGACAAATGGATCATGGCATATAATGGGATCACGGTATGTGCGGTAGCAGATGAAATACGCCGCCGCGCCGTGGGTGGACGTGTAGTGAAGATCCAGCAGCCGGAACGGGATGAGCTGCAGATCACCATAAAAAAGGAAAAGGATACGGTAAAGCTTCTGCTGTCTGCGGATGCAGGGCTGCCGAGAACCTACATCACAGAGAAAACAAAACCGGCGCCTATGACGGCACCGGCCTTTACCATGCTGCTACGGAAGCATATCGGCAGCGGCCGGCTGGTGTCTGTGGAGCAGCCGGAATTTGAGCGTGTACTGGTTTTCACCTTCCAGCATCTGGATGAAATGGGAGACGAGTCGGAGAAGAAGCTGGTGGTGGAAATGATGGGCCGTTACAGCAATCTGATCTTTCTGGATAAGGACGGTAAGATCCTGGACAGTGCCAGACGTGTGACGCCGGACATCAGTTCCCTTCGGACGGTGCTGCCGGGAATGCCCTACGAAGCGCCTCCGTCCCAGGGAAGACGTAATCCCCTGGAGGCCGACAGAGACAGCTTTCTTGAAGCGCTGGAGGGACAGACCGGGCAGGTGGCGAAGGTGATCCCGAATCTTTATACGGGCTTCAGCCGGACCACCGGAGAAGAGATCGCCTATCGCAGCGGCGTGTCGGGAGACACTCAGGTGGAGTCGCTTTCGGAGGAGGAGAAGAAGAGGATCGCGGATTGCTTTTCGGAGCTGATCCTGAGTATCCGGGATCAGAGGTTTTCTCCCTGTATCGTGACGGAGGCAGGCGTGCCCAGGGAGTTCAGCGCATTTCTTCTTACCAGCTACTCAGCGGAGGAAAGACAGGAGATGGACTCCATCTCGGAGACGCTGGAGCGTTTCTATGAAATGCGCAGCCGGACAGCACTGATCCGTCAGCGTTCCCAGGATCTGAGGCAGGTCTTAAAGACTGCTGTGGAGCGGACGGCCAGAAAGCTGGATCTCCAGCAGGAGCAGTTCCGGGATACGGAGGACCGGGATACCTATAAGGTGTACGGAGAACTGCTGAACACCTATGGCTACGGACTACAGCCGGGGGCTGAGGAGCTTACCTGCGTGAATTATTATGACGGTAAGGAGATCACCATTCCGCTGGATCCCACCCTTACGGCAGGGGAAAACAGCAAACGGTATTTCGATAAGTATAACAAGAAGAAACGGACCTATCAGGCACTTCTGGAACAGCTGGAGACCACCCGGGCGGATCTGGCATATCTGCAGAGTGTGTCCCATGCACTGACCATTGCGGAAAATGAGTCGGATCTTGCGGAGCTCCGGAAGGAGCTTATGGAAAGCGGGTACATCCGTACCACAGGCTCCGGGAAGGGAAAGAGGAAGGAGCCTGCATCGCGGCCTCTGCACTTTGTAACGGAGGATGGGTATCATATCTATGTGGGTAAGAACAATCTTCAGAATGAAGAGCTCACATTTTCCTTTGCATCCGGAAATGATATGTGGTTCCATGCCAAGCAGCGGCCCGGATCCCATGTGATCGTGAAGCGGGAGGGAAGAGATGAGCTTCCGGATCATATCTACGAGATCGCAGCGGGACTTGCGGCGTACTATTCCTCGGGTAAGGATGCCCCGAAGGTAGAGGTGGATTATACAGAACGAAAGAATCTTCACAAATCACCGGGACAGCCCAAGGGGTTTGTGATCTATCATACAAATTATTCCATGACGGTGGCCCCGGACCGAACCGGGGTGCAGGAGGTCTCCGGATAGATGCGTTCATCGGATCGGGCGGATCGTCGGACAGAGATGTCGTGGATCATAGATGTCGTGGATCATAGATGGTTTTGGTTACTTGAGTAATATGAAATGGGGGAAAGTATGAAGGGTTTATCAGGACTTACGATCCGGTATATGACGAAGAACTGGAAGCGCACCGTGACTACACTGGTGGGCGTATTCTTTGCGGCACTCCTGATCTTCCTCATGTTCGAGGGAACGGAGAGTGTGACCACCAGCTTTCAGGAGAGTGATCTTCGGAAGGCGGGAGGCGCAGAGATCGTACTTCAGGGAAGTGGTGAAGCGGCAGTCGGTGCCAAAGAGGAAGCCAAATCCGGAGAGATAAACGGTGTAGGGGTTGAAAAGGCCTGGCTGATGCTGGTCCGTGGAGGCGTCTATATCTACGCAGGGTTTGAGGATCAGCCGTCGGTGGTGGAACCGACTGCAGGAAAGCTTCCTTCGAGGGATGGAGAGATCCTTCTGAATGAGAACATGGTAAGCGGGCAGAAGATCGGAGATCCCTATCAGAGCGGTGATCATGTGTATATCGTATCCGGCTTCTATCGTGGGGCTGAGGAGGATTATACCGAAGGCATCGCATTCCTTTCGGAGGAGGGCTTCCGAAAAGAGGAGGACGCAGGCCTTTGTCTTGTGATGAAGGATAAGAGCGGTCTGGAGAAGCAGCTGGAGGAGCTTTCCGCCGGAACCATGGGCGGTTATGTAACGGAAGAGGCTCTGACAGTTTATAAGCAGGGCAGCGATCAGTATAAGCAGATCGGACGGGATGTTCTGCTTCTGCTCCTTGCACTTGTCTTTGCTGCATTTCTAATGGTGATCATCCGAAATGCATTCAATATATCCGTGGATGAAAGAATGAAGGATTACGGGATCCTGCGGTGTATCGGTATGACCAAGTCGCAGATCCTGAAAATGATCGTTTTGGAGGCATTCCTGGTGGCACTGATCGGAACGGCGGCAGGGATCCTGGTCGGTTACGGGATCACAGCCGGCGGGCTTCGTGCGGCATCCATGCTGCAGGTGGTGGAGGATACGCTGGGCAAGGGCTTTGTGATGCATGAGGTATTCTCACTGAAGGCGATCCTCGCTACATTTGGCATCGTATTCCTGACCACTAGCCTTTCCATGGTATCGCCTATCCAGAAGCTCTTTAAAATGAGTCCTATCGCTGCGGAGAGGAAGGAAGAGGCCTTCCGCAGACCGAAGGGATCGAAAACCCTTCTGGACAAGGCCGGAAAGAATATCGCTGTTGCTTACGGCATGCGGAGTGCAAAGAGATCCCGGGGACGGTTTGCGCGTTCCGTGATCACATATGCGCTGGGACTTGCTCTGGTCATCGGCTTCGGAAATATCGTGAAGACCATGCTGGCCACCGAGTATCCGGCAAAATACAGCTATGACTATTCCGGAAGTGTACTGAATGAGAAAAAATGGTCCCAGCTTCTGACGGAGCTCAGTGACTCTGATGTATGTAAGGGTGCTGTGGGGATCGTAAACTATACGGAATACGGGAGACAGGATACAGGATGGCTGAGCCGGGACTTCGCTGTTTCCGGCGTGACGGAAAATCTTTGGGAATCCATAACGGAGGATACAGCCCTTTCACCGGAAGAGGGAAAGGACTATATCGAAGTGGTCTCGGCAATCAGTACGGTGGGGGAGAAACCCAGATATGATGTGGGAAATACCTTCCAGGTGAAGGGCTCTGACAAGACATTCCATGTGGCAGGCACCGTGAATCAGGCGTCCCTTACCCTGGTCACCGGCTCCAACGGAATTCGGCTGGACGCATGCACCTATGGGAATTACGTATATCTGGAGGATCCGGAGAGGATAGTCTTTGATGATCAGGATCACGTCGGCATTGCCGCCGGGGAACCGTATGAGATCAACGGTGTTGTATCGGCAGAGGCTTCCGGAAGTAAGAAGGAGCTTCAGAATATCATGAATGATAAGCTCAGCAGGACAGAGGCTGTGGGTGCCGCGTTCGCAGTGCTGGGCGCCATCCGGACAGGAACCATAGCCGTTCTGGCCTTCCTTCTTCTGATCGCAGTGGTAAATGCCATTAACGTATGCCGTGGTCAGTTGAATGTGCGAAGGGATGAGATAAAAACACTCCGGCTGATCGGTATGTCCGAACGGCAGAGGCAGAGAATGATCCTTTCTGAGAACATGTCCGCTTCGGTGGTTGCAGCCGTGGTGGGACCGGTGATCGGAATCGCCGCCGCATTTCTGGTGACAAAGGTGATCTATCAGGGAAATGGTCTGACCGGAGATTTCGATTCATTTGAAATGTCCATGCATTATGCAGTGGACTGGGGGATCCTGATCATATCGGTGGCAGCGGTGCTGCTCTCGGGCTTCCTGGTCACCTTCTTTAACCGGAAGGACTAAAGGATCTCACAGGAAGAAAGAACGGAGAAGTGTGTTCCATGGAGCGAAAGCGCGATATGGAGTTTATGATATAGGAGGCAGGTATGGCTATAATTACAGTTAAGGATCTGGTAAAGGTATATGGAAGCGGTGATACGGCAGTCCGCGCCGCAAATAACCTGAATCTTGAAATAGAAAAGGGAATGTTCACGGCGATCATCGGAGCTTCGGGCTCCGGAAAGTCCACGCTTTTAAATCTTCTGGGCGGTGTGGATGTTCCTACGTCCGGCGAGGTGATCCTGGACGGAGAAAGCATCTATGGGATGAGTGATGATAAGCGTTCGATCCTTCGGAGAAAGAAGATCGGATTTATCTTTCAGAACTTCAATCTGATCCCTGTGCTGACGGTGGAAGAGAATATCGCCATGCCGGCACTGCTGGACGGGCATGGAGTTCCGCCGGAGGAAATGGAAACGATGCTGAAGAATCTGGGGCTCTATGAACGGAGAAAGCATCTCCCCGGGGAGCTTTCCGGCGGTCAGCAGCAGAGGGTTGCCATCGGACGTGCCATGATCAATCATCCGGCAGTGATCCTTGCCGATGAGCCTACGGGAAATCTGGATACCCAGAATACGGAGGAGGTTATGAAGCTTCTGGTAGCTGCAGTGAAGGACTTTGGTCAGACACTGGTGCTCATTACCCATGAGCCTGAGATCGCAGCCATGGCAGACCGGGTTCTCCGGCTGGAGGATGGCAGGATCGTCAGCGATACTATGAATTGAAAAATGCCGTTTTTTGAGGTATAATATGTTGTTGCAGGTAATGTGGCAGGAGGAGAAGAACAAAGTATGATCATGAGTATGACCGGCTTCGGACGTGCGGAGCTGCTGGATGAAAAGCGGAAGATCACGGTGGAGATGAAGTCCGTAAATCACCGCTATTCGGATATCACAATCAAAATGCCGAGACGGCTGAATCGTTTTGAGGCAGCCATCCGGACCGTGCTGAAGGATTATGTGACCAGAGGCAAGGTGGATGTATTCATCACCTATGATAATCTGGGAGAGGCTTCGGTAGCTCTTCGCTACAACGAAAGCCTTGCAGGTGAGTATGTGGGATACCTGAGACAGATGCAGGAGAAGTTCGGCCTGGAGGGAGATATGTCGGCTCCGGTGGTGGGACGTTTCCCTGAGGTATTCACTCTGGATGAATCGGCAGAGGAAAATGATGATGAGCTTTTTCAGGCGCTGGAGACGGTGATCCGTCAGGCCGGCGAGGCATTTGTGCAGTCAAGAAATGCCGAAGGAGAGAACCTGAAGAAGGACCTTCTGGAGAAGGTGGAGGAGATCAGCCGGCTGGTGGCCAAGGTGGAGGAGCTTTCGCCCGCCATCCTTGAGGACTACAAGAATCGGCTCCGGGAGAAGATGGATGAGTTCCTGCAGAGGAATGACATCGATGAAGGAAGGATCGCGGCGGAGGTCACCATTTTCGCGGATAAGATCTGTGTGGATGAGGAAATGGTCCGCCTGCGCAGTCACGTGGACGGGGTAAGAAATATCCTGGAGGCCGGCGGTGCAGTCGGAAGAAAGCTGGACTTTATCGTCCAGGAAATGAACCGGGAAGCGAATACAACACTTTCCAAGGCAGGATCGCTGGATATCACGGATATCGGGATCGAGCTGAAGACACTGATCGAGAAGATACGTGAGCAGATACAGAATCTGGAATAATTATTTGGAATAGATATTTGGAATAGAGATTATAGGAGGAAATGGGATGAGTGAGGTGAACGAGATGACTAAAATGGGACAGTTGATCGTCATATCCGGTTTCTCCGGAGCAGGAAAGGGAACCGTAGTGAAGGGGCTGGTTGAGAAATATGGCTACAGCCTGTCCATTTCCGCCACCACGCGTGCTCCGCGGCCCGGAGAAGTTGACGGGAAGGATTATTATTTTAAGTCAGAGTCTGAATTCCGAAGCCTGATCGATTACAACGGTCTGATCGAGTGGGCCCAGTATGTGGATAATTACTATGGAACCCCCCGGAAGTTTGTCGAGGATGAGCTGAAGGCGGGACGGGATGTGATCCTGGAGATTGAGGTGCAGGGTGCCAAGATCATCAAGAAGCAGTATCCGGATGCACAGCTGATCTTCATTACCACCAAGGATGCGGAAACCCTGCGGGAACGTCTTACGGGACGTGGTTCTGAGACCACGGAGCAGGTGGAGAAACGGATCCGCCGGGCGAAGGAAGAGTCCGAAATGATCGGAAATTATGATTATATCGTCATAAATGATGATTTAAATACTTGCATTGATACCGTACATTCGGTTATACTAGGCGGTAAATGTAAGAAGGAAAGAAATGAGGATTTCATTCAGAAGCTGCAGGAAAGCTTTCGGGCCGGAAATGTGTAGATGAATGAAAAAGAATAGAAAGGAGAACAAACAATGATTCATCCGTCTTATAGTGATCTGATGGAGGTAGTTAACAAGGAAGTGGAGCCGGGCGAGCAGCCGGTGGTACAGAGCCGTTACTCCATCGTGCTTGCAACAGCAAAGAGAGCCAGACAGCTGGTTTCCGGACAGGATACGCCGCTGGTTGAGCATGCAGAGGGAATGAAGCCTCTCTCCATTGCAGTGGAAGAGCTTTATCATGGTAAGGTTAAGATCGTCGGAGATGACGAGTAAGGATTATTAAGCAGGTGGCAGCGTCACCTGCTTCTTTTGAGAAAGGGTATTTCAGAGACAGCATGTACGCAGATGTGATCGTGGACATTTCGCATAAGGCAGTGGATAAGACCTTCTCTTACCGGATCCCGGAGGAACTGGAGGGAGAGATTACGGTGGGTACGCCGGTGATGATCCCCTTTGGTCAGGGAACACGTCCCAGGAAAGGGTATGTCATATCCATCTGTGAGACGACCCCCTGGGATGAGAGTAAGGTGAAGTCCATCGTCCGGGTTCCTGCAGGCGGTCTGCCTGTGGAAAGCCGTATGATCCGCCTGGCGGCCTGGATGCGGGAAAAGTACGGATGTACCATGATCAGCGCCATCAATGCGGTCATGCCGGTGAAGGAACGGGTGCGTGCCACATCGGTACGGAAGGATGTAAGACAGTTCGAGCCGGAGTTCCTTCCGGTGGAGTCCTTAAATGATGCCCAGAAAAAAGCGTATATGACCTTCGCAGAGGACTGGGAGGAAGGGAAGAGACAGCCCTATCTCCTTCACGGGGTCACCGGAAGCGGAAAGACCGAGGTCTATCTGCAGATGGCAAAGCGGGTGATCGAGGATGGAAAGAGCGTGATCGTGCTGGTGCCTGAGATCGCACTGACCTATCAGACCGTGGCCCGATTCCGGACCGCGTTTCAGGATCGGATCGCCATCCTTCATTCCGGCCTCAGCCGGGGAGAGAAATATCGGGAGCTGCAGCAGGTTCTAAGCGGAGATGTGGATATCATGATCGGGCCAAGATCAGCTCTTTTTGCTCCCTTTTCCAACCTGGGGCTCATCATCATAGACGAGGAGCATGACGGAGCCTATAAGAGTGACAGTACACCGAAGTATCATGCCAGGGAAGTCGCCATGAAGCGCGCTGAACTGGAAGGCGCGTCCGTGGTGCTTGGCAGTGCGACGCCTGCGGTGGAGACCTACCGTGCAGCGGAGGAGGGAAGGCTTACCCTTCTTTCTCTTCCGGAGCGGGCCGAGGGTCAGGCGCTGGCAGAGGTGGATATCGTGGATCTCCGGGAAGAACTGAAGGCCGGAAACCGGAACATTTTATCGGAAAAGCTGTATGGAGAAATGCGGGGTGCCTTCGAGCGGGGAGAACAGGTCATGTTGTTCCTGAACCGCAGAGGAATGAGCAGCTTTGTGTCCTGCAGGAGCTGCGGGGAGGCGGTGCGCTGCCCCAAATGTGACGTGTCACTGGCTCTGCATGGGAAGGACACGCTGCTGTGTCACTACTGCGGGCATACGGAGAAGATGCCGAAGGAGTGTCCGGCCTGTCATTCAAAGCTGATCGGCGGCTACGGCATCGGTACGGAACGGGTGGAGCAGGAGGTGCGCCGGCTGTTTCCGGAGATACGAACGATCCGGATGGACAGGGATACCACCCAGAAGAAGGGAGCGCACGGTGCGCTGCTTCAGGCCTTTCATGATGGGAAGGCAGACTGTATGGTCGGAACCCAGATGATCGTGAAGGGACATGATTTTCCAAATGTCACCGTGGTGGGCGTTCTGCTGGCGGATCTTGGCTTCTTTGACAGTGACTTCCGCTCCGGGGAACGGTGCTACGACCTTCTGACCCAGGCGGCGGGAAGGGCCGGCAGAGGAGACCGGCCGGGACACGTGGTGATCCAGACCTATAAGCCGGAGCATTATGTGATACAGACTGCCGCCACCCAGGATTATCTGCAGTTTTACCGTTACGAAATGGCATATCGGAGACTGCTGGGATATCCGCCTGTGACCCATATGCTTGGAATTCTCATTACAGCACGGGAAGAGAAGGAAGCAGCGGTGACATCAGAGGAACTGATGGAGCGGCTGCAGAAAAAGGCGGATCCGGAGCTGATCCTGTCCGGGCCGGGGCAGGCCTATATCTATAAGCTGAATGATATCTATCGGCGGGTCATCTATATCCGATCGGCCGATGAGGGGAAGCTCAGCAGCATCCCCGGGGAACAAAAGGAGTTTACGGATCAGGTATATGAAGAACGGGGCGTAGAGATCTACTACGATATCGATCCGATGCATATTATTTAAAGGAGAACGATTATGGCAATTCGAAACATCAGAGTGGACGGGGATGATATCCTTCGCATGAAATGTAAGCCTGTAAAGGAGATCACACCCAGAGTGACGGAGCTGATCGATGACATGTTTGATACCATGTATGAGGCATCCGGTGTGGGGCTTGCCGCACCGCAGGTTGGAATACTGAAGCGTATCGTGGTCATTGATGTTATGGATGGAAATCCTCTTGTCCTGATCAATCCGGAGATCGTGGAAGCGGACGGAGAGCAGGTTGGTGAAGAAGGTTGTCTTTCTCTTCCCGGTCTGGCCGGAGAGGTGGCACGTCCTTCCCATGTGGTCTGCAAAGCCTTTGACAGAGAGATGAATCCCATCACCGTGGAGGGAACCGATCTTCTGGCACGATGCATCTGCCATGAGCTGGATCATCTGGATGGCGTTCTTTATAAGGATCTTGCCATCGACGGGCTGCACAGAGTGGATCTTCCGGAAACGGAGGAGGATCCGGACGAATACAAGGAGGATTAAGCATGCGCGTGGTATTTATGGGAACGCCGGACTTTGCGGTTACGGCCCTTTCCTCCATCGCAGGGGCCGGGCATGAGATCCTGGCGGTCTATACACAGCCGGATAAGGCAAAGGGAAGATCCGGAAAGCTTCAGCCGCCGCCGGTAAAGGTAAGAGCGGAGGAGCTGGGGATCCCGGTATTTCAGCCGGAGAAGCTCCGGGATGAGGATCAGGTGGCAGCGCTCCGGGCACTTCAGCCGGAGATCATCGTTGTTGCAGCCTATGGACAGATCCTTCCGGAGAGTATTCTTGCCATCCCGCCTCTTGGCTGCATCAATATCCATGCATCCCTGCTTCCGAAATACCGGGGAGCTGCGCCCATCGAGCGCTGCATTCTGGAGGGAGAAGAAAAAACGGGAGTCACCACCATGTACATGGCAAAGGGACTGGACACCGGTGATATGATCGAGCAGTCGGAAACAAAGATCCTTCCCACAGATACGGGAGAGACCTTGACCAATCGTCTCGCGGAAATGGGTGGACAGCTGATCCTCAGCACCATGGAGAAGCTGTCAGCAGGCACTGCGGTGCGGACACCGCAGAAGGAGGAAGAGTCCTCCTATGCGAAAATGCTGGACAAATCCTTAGGTTGCATGGATTTCCATAAAACGGCCGCAGAGCTGGAGCGGGCAGTCCGTGCCCTTGATCCCTGGCCCTCGGCCTTTACCAGGATCGACGGAAAAAATGTGAAGATCTACGGTGCAGAGGTGACAGAGGAAACCGGGACCCCCGGCACCATTATCGATGTGACAAAGAAAAGCTTTACCATAGCCTGCGGCGAGGGGGCTCTCAGGATCCTGAGACTCCAGCCGGAGGGAAAGAAGCCCATGGACACGGCCGCATTTCTCAACGGAAAGAAGCTGGAAAAGGGAATGCAGGTAGGAGAATAGAATGACCGAGCAGACGAAGAAACCGAATCGCACGGAGCGGGAAGCTGCATGGGAGATCCTGCTGGATATGGATCGGAACGGGAGACTTTCCTCCCAGGCACTGGAGGACGGACTCCGGAAGATCCAGTTCGAAGAGAAGGGATACCGTGCGTTCATCAGCCGGCTGGTGGAGGGGACCACAGAGTACCGCCTTCAGCTGGATGCGGTGCTGGACCGGTATGCCAGAATGCCCATGAAGAAGCAGAAGCCAAAGGTGCGCTGCCTGCTTCGGATGAGCGTTTATCAGATGCTTTATATGGACAGTGTTCCGGACCGGGCCATCATTCATGAGGCAGGACAGCTGATGCGGAGCCATCATCTGGAGGGCCTGCAGGGTGTGGTCAACGGGATCCTTCGAAATGTGCAGCGGGGCAAGGAGGACGGGACTGTTGAGCAGATCATCTCGTCGTCCCCATCCATCCGTTATTCCACCCCGGAATGGCTGTGCCGTCGTCTGGAGGAAGAATACGGAGCTGAGCAGGCAAAGCGGATCCTGGCTGCTTCCTTTACGGAGCGTCCCTTAACGGTACGCTGCAACTGCCGGAAGCAGACACCGGAGGAACTGTTGCGGCTGCTGACGGAAGCGGGTGTTAAGGCAAAGGCCGGAATCTTAAGCGGCTCGGCTCTGCAGATTGAAGAAGTGGATTTTGTCCGGCGCCTGCCGGGCTATCGGGATGGAAGATTCTCCGTACAGGACGAGAGCTCCATGTGTACGGTGGAGGCCCTGGAACTTTCGGAAGGAGAGAAGGTTCTGGATGTCTGTTCTGCACCGGGAGGAAAGGCCTGCTATGCAGCAGAGCTGGGCGCTGTTGTAACAGCCCGGGATCTGACGGAGGATAAGACAGACCGGATCCGTGAAAATGCGGAGCGGCTCGAACTTTCCATGAATATAGAGGTACAGGATGCACTGGAACTTCGTGAAGAGGACAGAGAGGCTTACGACGTGGTGATCGCAGATGTTCCCTGCTCCGGTCTGGGAGTCATGGGACGGAAGAATGATATAAAATACCATGTGACACCGGAGGGGATCACGGATCTTGCAGCTCAGGGACAGAGGATCCTGGATATGGCAGAGAAGTACGTCCGCCCCGGAGGAAAGCTGCTCTTTTCCACCTGTACCATCCTGGAAGAGGAGAATGGAAAAGCAAAGGAGCGCTTTCTGGCAGATCATCCGGGATATATAGTGAAACAGGAAAAACAGTTTCTCCAGGGTGTGGATCCCTGCGACGGGTTCTACTTCTGTCTGATGGAGAAGAAACGATAGAATAACGAAGGAATATCGATGGAATAACGATGGAATATCGATGGAATATCGATAGAAATAACGGGTAAGGAGAACTGCGGTGAGTGAACGGCGGGATCCTGCATCCATGACAAAGCAGGAATTAACTGCATATATGAAGGAGATTGGACAGCCGGCCTTTCGCGGATCACAGCTCTTCGGATGGCTTCATAAGAATCGGGTTCAGGATGTGGATGAAATGCGCAATCTCCCGGGAAGCCTTCGGGAAACCCTCCGTGGGGAGCTGATGACCGTGACCGAGTGGAAGCGGCTTACCTCCCGGGAGGATGGGACCGTAAAGTTCCTGTTCCGTCTGGTGGACGGGCAGATCATTGAAACGGTTTTTATGCCGTATCACCATGGAAACTCCCTCTGTATCTCGTCTCAGGCGGGCTGCCGCATGGGATGCCGGTTCTGTGCCTCCACCATAGGAGGAAAGGTGCGGGATCTTACGGCATCGGAAATGCTGGGACAGATCTATCAGGCGGTGAACCTGACAGGAAAACGGGTGGACAATGTGGTTGTCATGGGAACCGGGGAACCCCTGGATAATTATGAGAATCTGATCCGCTTCCTGGAACTGGTCTCAGATCCGGAGGGCTATCAGCTGAGTCTTCGCAGCATCACGGTTTCCAGCTGCGGACTGGTACCGAAGATCCGGGAGCTGGCAGAGGCAGGCTTCCCCATCACATTTGCACTTTCCCTTCATGCCACAACGGATGAAGAGCGAAAAGAACTGATGCCCATCGCAAACCGATATACGCTGAAGGAAACTTTGGACGCATGCAGGTATTATTTTGACCGGACACACCGAAGAGTCACATTTGAATACAGTCTGGTACAGGGCGTGAACGATAGTGAGGCCCATGCGGAACGGCTGGCGAAGCTTCTTTTCCCGCTTCACGGCCATGTAAATCTGATCCCGGTAAACCCCATTGAGGAACGGGATTATAAGCGGAGTGATGCCGAGTCGGTTCAAAAGTTTAAAATAATACTTGAAAGAAACCGAATAAATGTTACAATTAGAAGGAGTATGGGCAGGGATATTGATGCCGCCTGCGGGCAGCTGAGACTCCATGCCATGCAGACCATATAAGATACATATACTTTGTGACACCCGAAGGAGCAGTAGTTTGATTTCAGTCGGAAAAACGGACGTCGGGAAGAAGCGTGACAACAATCAGGATAACATCTATGTCAGCGATACCCCGGTGGGGCCGTTACCAAATCTGTATATCGTAGCCGATGGGATGGGAGGCCATGCCGCCGGCGATTTTGCATCCAGATATGCGATTCAGATCGTAGAGGATTTCATCAAGAAGTCCACGATCAAGAATCCGATATCTGTTCTTCGGCGTGCAATGATTTACGCAAATAACGAGGTCTATAAGGAAGCGGAAAAGGATACGGCCAAGGGCGGAATGGGAACCACCATGGTTGCCTGTGTCATTGATCATAATGAGCTGTTCTGCGGAAATATCGGAGACAGCAGACTTTATCTGATCAATGATGAGATCCGGCAGATCACCATGGATCATTCGCTGGTTGAGGAACTGATCCGGAACGGACAGCTGGACCGGAACAAGGGCCGGAACCATCCTGAAAAGAATATCATCACGAGGGCCATGGGTTCGCGTAACGAGGCGGTGCCTGATTTCTTTGAGATCACACTGTCCCCGGGAGACCGGATCCTGATCTGTTCGGACGGGTTATCCAACATGGTCGAGAATGATGAGATCCGCGATATCGTGAGAGAGAATGATGACCTGGAGAAGGTGGTCGATACTCTGATCGACAGGGCAAATTATTATGGCGGAAACGACAACATTTCCGCGGTTGTAATATCGGTATAGGAAAGAGGAAAAGCAATGTTAAAACCGGGAACTATCTTAGACGAAAGGTATGAGATCATCGATGTCGTGGGCACCGGGGGAATGTCTACGGTTTATCGGGCAAAGGATCACAGACTGAAGCGCTATGTTGCAGTCAAGGTCCTGAAAACCGAGTACTCCAATGATGCAAACTTTGTATCCAAGTTTCGTGTAGAAGCACAGGCATCCGCAGGACTGACGCATCCGAATATCGTCAGCGTTTATGATGTCTGTGAAGATAACGGCAGATATTTCATCGTAATGGAGCTGGTGGAAGGAATCACTCTGAAGGAGTACATCAACCTGAACGGCCGGCTGACCATGGATCAGGCACTGGATTTCTCCATGCAGATTGCATCCGGTCTGGAGGCGGCGCATGAGCATCATGTGATCCACCGTGATATCAAGCCGCAGAACATCATTGTGTCAAAGAACGGGAATCTGAAGGTAACGGACTTTGGTATTGCCAAGGCTGCTACCTCCAATACCATGTCCACAGCAGGCATGGGCTCCGTGCATTATATCTCACCGGAGCAGGCCCGCGGCGGCTACAGTGACGAGCGAAGCGACATCTATTCCATGGGTATCACCATGTATGAGATGGTGACCGGCAGGGTTCCCTTTGAGGGAGATACAAATGTGGCCATCGCTCTGATGCATATTCAGAACGAGATCATCCCGCCCCGGGAACTGTATCCCGACATTTATTCAAGCTTTGAAAAGATCATAATGAAGGCAACCCAGAAGAAGCCGGAGCGCAGGTATCTTACAGCGGCTGCGCTGATCGCGGATCTGAAGCGTGTTAAGGCAAATCCGAACATCGATATCATCGTTGCACCGGCTGCCACACCCAACGGACCTACACAGCAGTTTACGGACAGCGACTTCCAGAAGATCAAGACGGAGGTTGAGCTTCATCCGGTACAGCCGGGTCAGACCTCGGCAGTCACACCGGACCGGGAGCGTCTGAACCGCCTGATCAATGAGGCAGAGGAGGACGATTACGGTTATGAGGAAGAGGTGCGTCAGCCCCAGCCCCGCCGTCAGTCCGTTAAGAAGGTGCCCGATGAGGATGATTATGGTTATGACTATGATTATCAGGAGCAGCCACAGGAAGAGGAAGAGGATGTAGATCCGAAGCTGGCAAAGGCTGTTATGATCGGCGGTATTGCCGCAGCAGTGATCATTTTCGTGATCGTATTTATCGTGATCGGAAATGTCATGGGCTGGTTCAAGTTCGGAAAGAGTGAAGATAAAACAACGGTTGCAGATACGTCCACAGGCACAGCGACCACCCAGGAAAAGCAAGAGGTGGTTCGTGAGATGATCGATGTTGTCGGTCTCCGTGACCGTGCGGCAGAGAAGTCTCTGAAGGATGCAGGCTTCTTCAATATCAAGATCGAAACTGTAAATGATGATAAGGTTCAGGCGGAGTATGTCATCTCCCAGAACTATAAAAAGGGCGATAAGCTTCCGGAGTCCACAGAGATCGTGATCACGGTATCTCTGGGTGCCGAGGAGGTTACCGTTCCGGATGTTTCCACGTATACAGACGAGCAGGCAACCCAGGTGCTGAAGGAAGCAGGCTTTGAGGTGCTGCATTCCTATGAGTTCAGCGATACGGTTGAGAAGGATAAGATCATCAAGACCAACCCGGAGAAGAATGCCAAGGCAGCAAAAGGAAGCAAGGTTACACTTGTTGTCAGCAACGGTAAGGAAGTTAAGACCGTGAAGGTTCCGAAGGTAACCGGAATCAGCGAGTCTGCAGCTACCAGCAGCCTTTCTGCAGTTAACTTAAGTGTTGGAAATGTAACGCACGAGAACAGTGATGATGTTGAGTCCGGTCTGGTCATCCGCCAGAGTCAGCCGGAGGGTACCGAGGTAGAAGAGGGTACCAAGATCGATATCGTCATCAGTGACGGACCGAAGGTAGTGACCTATACAGGATCTGTTTCCGGAAGCGTATCAACCTCTGCATCTGAGGTTATGGATACACCGGAGGGTGTAACGGTTGTCGTATACATTTCCGATTCGGATGGAGATCATCAGGTGACCTCCGCATCGGTTGATGTCCTGGATAAGGGAAGCATCAGCCTGTCCGGAAGTGTGAACGGACTGAACTCCTCAGATGGTACCATCAAGATCTCCGTAATAAGCTCCGGCGGCGAGGATGTTACACAGTATTATCAGAATTCACTGACACTCACCTTTACACCGGAATAAGAGGATGGTCTTTTGATTGGAAAGATTGTAAAAGGAATCGGCGGCTTCTACTATGTGGCCGCCGAGGATGGAAAATTATATGAATGTAAGGCCAGAGGTCTCTTCCGGAAAGAGAAGATGAAGCCGCTGGTCGGAGACGATTGCGAGATCGAGATCCTGGATGCCGGGGCATGCCTCGGAAATGTGGAGAAGGTTCTGCCTCGTCGCAACACTTTGACTCGCCCGGCAGTTGCTAACGCTGACCAGGCGATTGTCATTTTTGCGGTTTCTCAGCCGGAACCGGGGTACAGTCTGATCGACCGTTATCTGGTGCGCATGTCCTATATGGATATGCCGGTGATCCTGCTTTTTAACAAGGTGGATCAGGACCGGGCAAAGGGAGAGGAGCTTCAGGCGGTCTATGAGAAGGCAGGTTACACCGTAGTCCTCACTTCTGCAAAGACAGGAGAAGGTACGGACCGGGTGAGGGAGCTTCTGGCAGGAAAGACGTCGGTCTTTTCCGGACCCTCCGGCGTGGGAAAATCCTCGATGCTGAATCACCTTTATCCGGAGATTCAGATGGAGACCGGAGCCATCAGTGAGAAGATCGGACGCGGGAAGCATACCACACGACATTCGGAGCTGACTGCCGTGGGCGGTGGTACCTATCTCTGCGATACTCCCGGCTTTTCTTCCGTGGAGCTGCCGGAGCAGGTGGATGAGGCTACGCTGGAGCTTTGCTTTCCGGAATTCCTGCCCCATCTCGGCACCTGCAGGTTCGCATCCTGCAGACATCTGTCGGAGCCGGACTGCACTGTGAAGCAGGCGCTGGAGCAGGGAGAGATCGGCAAAACCAGGTATGAGAGTTATAAAGCGTTTCAGGATATCCTGAAAGACAGGAGGAAAAACGAATGGAAATGATACTGTCACCATCCATGCTGAGTGCGGACTTCGCACATCTGGAGCAGGATCTTCGGGCAGTGATGCAGCCGGGTATGAAATATCTTCATGTGGATGTTATGGACGGAAACTTTGTTCCCAACATTTCCTTTGGTCCCCCAGTGATCACCTGTGTTCGGAGGATCCTTCCGGATGCGGTGCTGGATGTGCATATGATGGTGGATGAGCCCGCCCGTTATATTCAGGATTATAAGAAATGTGGAGCGGATATCCTGACGGTACATGCGGAGGCGACGAAGGATCTCAGCGGCACCCTGCAGGCCATTCGTGCAGCGGGACTTCGGTGCGGTGCGGCAATCAATCCGGGAACGCCGGTCTCTGCACTGGAACCGGTTCTTTCTCTCCTGGATATGGCACTGGTCATGAGCGTGAACCCCGGGTTC
The DNA here is from genome assembly GCA_902792005.1 of uncultured Lachnospiraceae bacterium. GTDB lineage: Bacteria > Bacillota > Clostridia > Lachnospirales > Lachnospiraceae > Eubacterium_Q. The sequence goes on along the minus strand of CADAXW010000019.1, from coordinate 20,183 downwards.
GGAGGGCAGAGCATGATCCCGGAAACTCTGGATAAGATCCGGGAGCTGGTGGTTCTTCGGGAGAAGATGGGACTTTCCTTTGATATCGAGATTGACGGCGGAGTAAAGCTTTCCAACCTGGATCAGGTAATGGATACAGGCGTAAATGTGATCGTGGCCGGGGCTGCCATCTTTCATGGGGATATCGAAAAGAATGTCAGTGATTTCCAGAGTCGGATGGTGATGAGATGAAGCTGATCATGGTGGCCGGCGGCGAGCTGGATCAGGAGTTCCTTCAGCATGTTCTGGACGAAGCGGGGCCGGACCGAAGGATCATGGGGATCGACGCAGGGGTTCTGGCGGTGGAGGTTTCCGGATATACGCCGGACTATGTGATCGGAGATTTTGATTCCGTTTCGGCAGAGGAGAGGCAGAGGATCCTGGATACCTATCAAGAAAAACGGGTGCTCTGTCCGGTGAAGGATGATACGGATCTGGAGGCGGC
>CADAXW010000019.1:0-19654 GCA_902792005.1 uncultured Lachnospiraceae bacterium | reverse complement strand
CTGCCACTGGTAAGGTGGAAGGCGGTATAGAGGAGGTGCTCCTCCTTGGAATGACCGGGAACCGTATGGATCATACGCTGACAAACCTTCGGCTGATGGCACATTTTCCCAAGGCCGGGATCCCGGCGGTGATGCTGGACCGGAAAAACAGGATCCGGATCCTCACAGGCTCTGTGAAGATAAAAAAAGAAGAACTGTACGGCCCGTACATTTCCCTGCTTCCGGTATTCGGAGCAGTGGAGGGCATTACTTTAAAGGGCTTTAAATATGCTGCCGAGAATGCAGTGCTGGAGCCCATGAGCAGTCTGGGAGTAAGCAATGAGCTTATAGAACCGGTGGGGGAGATCCTCTATCCGGAGGGGCTGCTTTATCTGATGGAAACAAAGGATAGCCAGGGATGATAAAGAAGAAAAGGAGAAAACAGAATAACGAACTGAAGCGAGGCGTCGGGACCGGCAGCTTCGTCAGCTTTGCGTCTGTTGGCCTTCTGATCATGATAATCATGCCCTACATGGTTTACCAGCAGGGGGCAGGCGCTGCCTGGGTAGCCATCGGAAGCTTTGTGGGCGTGCTGATGCTTTGGCAGGCCGATTCCTACCGTCTGATGCGGTTTTCACTGCAGCAGGAGAACCGGGTCACTCTTCCCGGGTTTTTCAGTGCGCGGTTTCAGGAAAAACGGCCGGTGCTTCTTGGCATTTTTTCCGTGCTTCTGCTCCTCTTTTTCTGGCTGGCCGGAACTGCGCTGTTATATGGCATGGCAATCCTGCTTGAGGCGCTGTTCGGTATCAAACCCCTGTATTCGATCCTGGGGATCACACTGATCTCCACAGGTCTTTTCTTCCTCTTCGGACGCGCAGGGCTCAGCGTTGCAGACCGGACCATTGCAGCAATGATCATGGCGGGTCTCATGCTGATGAATTTTGCGATCTACCGAGTTCTCGGTATTAACCGCATTCTCGAGAATATCTTTCACAGCTGGGCTGCAGGCTCGGTGAGTGAATTTGTAAATGTGGGCTTTATGAACGGAAAACGGCTGGGGATCATGGAGATCATTTCCCTGTTCTCCATGGGGCTTCTGGTTCTTGGAAATCCCCTTTGCCTCCAGCGCTTTGAACAGGCAGACCGGGCGAGAACCATTCATCGCTCCAGACGCTGGGCCGTCATTTTCTGCCTTCTGTGTCTGTTTGTATCCGTGCTGACCGGTGGAATGCTTCGTGCATCCCTTTATCCGGCAAAGGTGAATTCGATTCCGGAACTGTTCCGTATGATCCTGGAGGAGGACCAGGGAAGGGGATTCCTGTTCCATCTGACAGGTATTCTGTTTCTGATCGCAGCCGCGGCGCTGCTGCTGGATCTGCTGCATGCCTGCGTCCTGCAAATGTCCCAGATCATAAATGATAATCTTCTGGATTGGGGAAGAAGCAGGAATGGCGGAACTACAAAAAGAAACCTTCTCCTTTGTGTGCTGCTTTCGGAGATGCTGGTGGCGGCCGGTGCACTGCAGTGCGGTGACTGGATCTTCCCGGCTCTGAAATATGCTCTGATCATCCTTGCCTGCGGACTGGCACCGATCACGGTCCTGTCGCTACATTTTCGCAGGATGAATGCCGCCGGGTGTCTTGCAGGTCTGTTCACAGGATCGGTCTTCGCAGCAGCGTGGGAATTGATTCCTCTTCCTTTTCTGGAAGAGAGATTGACCATGCACACCCTGACCGGACTGAATGCGGTACTTCCGGCAATGCTGCTGGGACTTGGAGCCGGATTCCTGGGAGCTATGTTGTCAAAGGAACCCACGAAGGCCGTAGTAGATGCGTATGAAGAGGTTCAGTATCGACTGGTAACGGTGAATGACGAGACGGAAAAGAAGGAAACCAGAGAGTATGAAACCGAATAGGACCGGAAGCATCAGAAACGGAAATATGAGTAAAACGAACGAAGCACCCAGTTCCGAACCTGGGTGCTTCATTGATATACATTATCAAATAAGGTGAGAGAGTTATGAAAAAACTATGGTTATAATATAAACCTCAAATGTGAATAAAGTATTAACGCAAATAAAACGTTTTGTAAAAATGATGAGGGGAAAAACAAAGGCAATATGGGACTTCCGGGGAAAGATTCTGGTTTTCATCCCCTGCCTGTTGTGGTATACTGTAGTATGTTGATGTAAAGGAGAAACTCTATGGGATTTATCAAGAATTTCAAGCGTGATTTCGCTCAGGCAGTCAACGAACTGCTGCCGGAATCTGATGAAAAACCAAAGAAGAATAAAAAGGAACAGCTGCCGGAGGAACCGGTACTGCCGGAGGAGCCGGGAACACCGGAGGAGCCGGAGAAGTCGCCTGTCAAAAATGCCGATGTGCATGAGGCTGTATCGGAAGCCATCCTGAAGGAGGAGGCTGAGAAGCTGCGCCAGGAGATCCGTCAGAATACGGATCAGCGGGTGGAGCAGATGAACGAAGAGCTGGATGAGGAGATCGACCGTCTGCCGGATACGGAGGATGCTGAGGACACCGAGGGTGTCGAAGAGGCTGAAGATTCCGAGGATTCTGAGGCTTCTGTGGAAGAGACGGATTCCGAGGCAGATACTGAGGCAAATGCTGAACCGAATTCCGAGGCAAATGCTGAATTGGAATCGGTTGAAGCTGCATCATCTTCTGCTGGTGAACTGACTGAGGTCAAAGCGGAGACTGAGGTGGAAGCAGAGGCGAAGGCAGAAGCTGAGACAGAAGCGGAAGCTAATGCAAAGGCGGATGCTGAGACAAAGGCAAAAGCAGACGCTAAGGCAAAGGCAGAAGCAGACGCAGAGGCCAAGGCAGAAGCAGAGGCAGAGGCAAATGTTCAGGCGGCATATGGCGATACAGAAGAGCTGATCGCGGATGCATATCTTCCGGAAGCAAAAAAGAAAAAGCCCGGAGATGAGGATGCTGAGTCTGCACTGGAATTCGCAGAGAACGCGATGGAAGCCATGGAGCCGTCGGAAAGCAAAAATGATATGAAGGACATCGAGGATGTCAAGGAGATAAAAGATCAGGAGAGTGAGGTGAACCGTTTGGCAGAGTTAGAGGCACAGGCCGGTTTAAATGAACCGCTGGCAGGTTTGGCAGCGGACTGTACATATATCACAGCAAAGACAAGGATCAAGGGCGATCTCGAAACGGATGGAGATATCGATCTTCTGGGAAGCATTACCGGAAATATAATTTGCGCAGGAAAGCTCATCGTCGGCGGATCCGTTTTAGGTGATGTTAAGGCCGGTGAGGTCTATGCAAATCAGGCAAAGATCGAAGGAAAGATCTCTGCAGAGGACAGCGTAAAGATCGGTGTGGGATCTGTGATCGTCGGAAATATCACAGGCAGTTCGGCCGTGATCGCAGGCGCAGTCAACGGGGATATCGATGTACAGGGACCTGTCATCGTGGATTCCACCGCGGTGATCGTCGGAAATATCAAGTCCAAGTCTGTACAGATCAACAACGGAGCGATCATTGAGGGCTTCTGTTCTCAGGCATATCTGGACGTGGATGTGAATCAGTATTTCAAGCAGGCGGAGAGCCGTATCGAGCAGGTGGATCCGAAGGGAGCCAAGATCGAAGAGCTGATGCCGGAGAGCGCTGAGGATACAGATGCGGAGGAGGATGACTCCGAAAAGAAGAATAATAACCGGAACCAGAACAGAAAGAATAATCGGAATCGAAACGGAAATCAGAACGGAAATCAGAACGGAAATCAGAACAGGAATCGATGACGGAGGATACAGATCTATGAAACTGAACAGAGTGGTATTAAAGCTTTCCGGTGAGGCGCTGGCCGGCGACAAAAAGACGGGCTTCTCAGAGGAAGTGGTCCGGGATGTGGCAGCACAGGTCCGCAAGGTGCTGGATCAGAATATCCAGGTGGGGATCGTGATCGGCGGCGGAAACTTCTGGAGAGGAAGAAGCTCCAACGATATGGACCGGGTAAAGGCAGACCAGATCGGTATGCTGGCAACCATCATGAACTGCATTTACACAGCAGACTATTTCCGTCAGGCAGGGATCACATGTCATGTGATGACGCCGTTCACCATGGGGAACATGACGGAAATGTTCGTCCGTGACAAGGCTGTAGAGTATCTGGAGCAGGGACATGTGGTTTTCTTTGCCGGAGGTACCGGACATCCGTACTTCTCAACGGATATGGCAGTTGTGCTTCGTGCGGTTGAGATCGGCGCAGATGCGATCCTGGCAGCAAAGGCCATCGACGGCGTCTATACCGCAGATCCCAAGGTGGATCCCACTGCAAAGAAGATCGATCAGATGACCATGCAGGAAATTGTAGATAAGAAGCTGGGCGTCATCGACCTTGCTTCCGCAGTGCTTGCAATGGAGAATAAGATGCCTATGCTGCTCTTCGGACTGAATGGAGAAGACAGTATCGTCCGTGCCATCAGCGGACCGTTTACAGGAACCGAGATCACAGTTTAAGATAAGCGTAAGATTAGGGAGGAAAAAAGAAATGGCAGATTATGCTGAGAAAATGCAGAAAACAATTGACAGTCTTGAGAATGAGTATTCCACGATCCGTGCAGGACGTGCGAATCCCCATATCCTGGATAAGCTTAAGGTAGATTACTACGGAACACCCACCGGCCTTCAGGGCGTGGCAAATATCACGGTTCCGGATGCAAGAACCCTGATGGTAACACCCTGGGAAGCAAAGATGGTTAAGGATATCGAGAAGGTGATCCTGGCTTCGGATCTGGGTATCACACCCAATAACGATGGAAAGAGCGTGATCCTTCATTTCCCGGAGCTGACAGAGGATCGTCGTAAGGAGCTGGCTAAGGAGATCAAGAAGAAGGGCGAGGCTGCGAAGGTTGCTATCCGGAATACACGCCGGGATGCAAATGAAGCTGTAAAGAAGCAGAACAAGGCCGGAGAGATCTCTGAGGACGAGCAGAAGGTTGAGGAAGAGAAGATCCAGAAGGCAACGGATAAGTATATCGCTGAGATCGAGAAGCTGATCGATGCAAAGACCAAGGAGATCATGACCGTATAATAGGCGAGGAGGCTGGAGAATGCAAGGAGAGATCGATGGTGTAACCTATGAGATTCCTCAGCATGTAGCCGTGATCATGGATGGGAACGGACGCTGGGCCAAGAAGAGGCTGCTGCCGAGAGGACTCGGACACAGACAGGGCGGTAAGGCTCTGGAGCAGGCCTGTGAAGATATCTGGCATCTGGGCGTGAAATACTTTACGGTCTATGCTTTTTCCACAGAGAACTGGAAGCGTTCCGTGGAAGAGGTGACGGGGATCATGAATATCCTCCGAAATTACCTGAAGACGGCGGCAGAACGCTGTAACCGGGAGAACATGCGGATGCGTGTGATCGGAGACCGGACTGTGCTGGACGAGGATATCCAGAGCGAGATCCATCGCGTAGAGGAAGCAACAAAGCAGAATACGGGCCTGCAGTTTACAGTGGCGATCAATTACGGCGGAAGAGATGAGATCCGGCGTGCCATGGCCGCCATTGCAAAGGAGGTTGAGGAAGGAAAACTTTCCTCGGCAGAGGTAACGGATGAGGTGATAAAGAAGCACCTGGATACCTGGGAGCTTCCGGATCCGGACCTTCTGATCCGTACCAGCGGTGAGGAGAGGATATCGAATTTCCTTCTCTGGCAGCTGGCCTATTCGGAGTTTTATTTCACAGATGTGCTGTGGCCGGATTTTGACCGGAGCTGCTTCATCGAAGCGATCAAATATTATAATCAACGGGACCGTCGTTACGGCGGGGTAAAGGGAAAATAAAATGTTTTGGACAAGACTGGCGAGTGGAACTGTTTTAGTGATTTTATCCATAGGAACCCTCTATGTGGGCGGATGGCTGACCTGCTGGGTGATGTGTGCTTTATCTCTGGTGGGATGCTTTGAGCTGCTCCGGGTATATAAGCTGGAGAAGCGGGCTATGGGTATCTGCTGTTATCTGGGAACGATCCTGTATTATCTTATGATCTTCCTTCAGGAGGAGCGCTTCCTGATGCCGATCATGGTGGTCTACCTTCTGGTGATCCTGGCAATCTATGTGCTGAACTTCTCCAAGTACAGGGATAAGGACATGATGGCCGCATTTCTGGCTTTCTACTACGTCAGTGTATGCCTGTCCTATGTATCACGTCTTCGCGATATCAAGGACGGAGGATTTCTGGTCATTCTCGTATTCATCTGTTCCTGGGGAAACGATACCCTGGCTTACTGTGCAGGCCGTCTCTTCGGCAAGCATAAGATGAGTCCGGTGCTGTCGCCCAAGAAGAGTGTGGAGGGTCTGATCGGAGGTATCGTCGGAGCAGGTCTCCTGGGAGCGATCTTCGGGATCTTCTTCAACAAATATGCGACACCGATTGAAATGGCGCCGCTCTGGTTTGGTCTGGTTGGTGCAGTGGGTGCACTTCCGGCAGTCATCGGAGACCTTGCGGCATCTGCAATTAAGAGAAACAACAACGTGAAGGACTATGGAAAGCTGATCCCCGGACACGGCGGTGTGCTGGATCGGTTTGACAGCATGATCTTTACTGCGCCGATCATTTTTTACGCGGTACAGTTCGTGCTGGGAATGTGAGTTGATCTATGAAAAAAATAGCATTGATCGGGTCGACGGGTTCCATCGGAACCCAGACCCTTGAAATTGTACGGAACAATCCGGAAGAATACAAAGTGGTGGCACTGGCCTGCGGAAGGAACCTCGAGCTCATCGAGGCCCAGATGCGGGAGTTCCACCCTTCTTTCGTTTCTGTGGGAGACGAAGCAGGAGCGGCAGAGCTCCGCGCAGCCACCGGGGATCTGGGGATTCCCATATCCTTTGGGATGGAAGGACTGTGCGAGGCAGCGGCTTATCCGGATGCGGATGTGACTGTCACAGCCATTGTGGGTATGATCGGCGTTCAGCCGACTTTGGCTGCCATCGAGGCAGGAAAGGACATCGCCCTTGCCAACAAGGAGACCCTTGTAACCGCAGGCCATCTCGTGACACGGGCGGCCCGGGAGAAGGGCGTTAAGATCCTTCCGGTGGACAGTGAACACTCCGCCATTTTCCAGTGTCTTCAGGGGAATCAGGGAAACCGTGTCTCCCGGATCCTGCTGACGGCCTCCGGAGGACCCTTCCGGGGACGGAGCAGAGAGGAGCTGGAGCATGTGACTCTGGCAGATGCCTTAAAGCATCCGAATTGGACGATGGGTCAAAAAATAACCATCGATAGTGCTACCATGGTGAATAAGGGATTGGAGGTCATCGAGGCAAGCTGGCTCTTCGGGGTGGAGCCTTCCCGTGTGGAGGTTCTGGTTCAGCCCCAGAGTATCATTCATTCCGCTGTGGAATATGAGGATGGAGCAGTCATCGCTCAGCTGGGAACACCTGACATGAAGCTGCCCATTCAGTATGCCCTGACCTGGCCGAATCGAAAACCCCTTCCGGGAGATCGTCTGGATTTTACGAAGCTTTCCGCCATCGAGCTGGCGCAGCCGGATATGAAGACCTTCCGCGGTCTGGAATTTGCATATCGTGCCGCAGAGGCAGGAGGTGTACTTCCCACAGCCATGAATGCCGCAAATGAATACGCGGTGGCACATTTTCTGAAGGAGAAGATACGCTTCCTGGATATCTACGACTGGATCGAATATGCCATGGATACGGCGCCGAGGCGCGAGGAGCCTTCCGTGGAGGAGATCCTGGCGGAGGAAGCGGACACCATTCGCAGACTGAAGGATCGTTTTGAGTAAAGGAAATCATAACGGAAATCGTAACGGAAATCGTAAAGGAAATCACCAGCTATGTTAAAGATCATCGCAATCATAGTGATGTTCGGCCTCATCGTGTTCGTACATGAATTCGGACATTTCTTATTTGCAAAACTGAATCATATCCGGGTCAATGAGTTTGCCATCGGTATGGGACCGGCGATCATGAAGTTCGGAAAGAAGGAAACCCAGTATTCCATCCGGATCCTGCCCATCGGCGGCTATTGCCTGATGGCCGGACAGGACGGAGAGGGAGACGAGAATGACGAAGGCTCCTTCCAGAGCAAGTCGGTACTGGCAAGACTTTCGGTCACCCTGGCGGGGCCGCTGTTCAACTTCATTCTGGCCTTTGTGCTGTCCATCGCAACGGCGCATTTTTATCTGCTGGATCCCCCGGTGCTTTCAACGGTGGAAAAGGGAAGCGCTGCTGAGGTGGCTGGACTTAAGCCGGGCGACGAGATCACGAAGCTGAACGGTAGCCGGATCCGGCTCTTCCGTGAAATCACGCTGTTCCGTCAGGTCGAGGATCTGACCCAGCCCATCGAGGTGGAATACATGCGGGACGGAAAGACCTATGATACCACCCTGCATCTGACCAAGGAAAAGAACTATATGTTCGGTATCTCTGTGGAGCCAAGAGAATCCAGAGGCTTCGGGGAGGAACTGTACTACTCGGTGCTGGAGGTGGAATTCCAGATCAAGACGGCGGTCACATCGGTGAAAATGCTCTTCACGGGCAAGGCCTCGGTGAATGACCTGTCGGGGCCTGTGGGAATCGGAAATATGATGAGTGACGTCATTGACCAGGCACAGGAAGAGGGAGGCTTAAAGGATGCGATCCTGAGCATCGTAAGCTTTATGATCCTGGTAAGTGCAAACCTGGGGATCATGAATCTTCTGCCCATTCCGGCACTGGACGGAGGGCGGATCCTGTTCCTGCTCATTGAAGCGGTCACAAGGAAGAAGGTTCCGAAGAATAAGGAGATGATCGTCAATTTCATCGGCTTTGTACTGCTGATGCTGTTAATGATCTTCGTATTCTTCAATGATATCCGGAAGCTGTTCATGTAAAGCAATGATTTGAAAAGGAGAGGGGTTATGATTCTTAGAAAGCAGACAAGAGAAGTGAAGATCGGATCGGTTGCTATTGGTGGAAATAACCCCATTGCCATTCAGTCCATGACCAATACGGAAACCAGTGATGTGGAGGCTACCGTGGCTCAGATCCTTCGTCTGGAGAAGGCAGGCTGTGAGATCATCCGGTCCACGGCCAATACGGAAGCTGCAGCGGATGCATTTTCCGAGATCAAGAAAAGGATCCATATCCCCATCGTTGCGGACATTCATTTCGACTATAAGCTGGCAATCCGTGCCATGGAGCACGGCGCGGACAAGATCCGCATCAATCCCGGAAATATCGGCGGCCAGGAAAACCTGAAGAAGGTGGTTGAGGCTGCAAAGAAGTATCAGGTGCCCATTCGCGTGGGTGTAAACAGCGGTTCTCTTGAGAAGCCGCTGGTGGAGAAGTACGGCGGAGTTACCGCCGAAGGAATCGTAGAAAGTGCGCTGGACAAGGTGCGGATGCTGGAGGAACTGGATTTCCATGATATCGTGATCAGCATCAAGTCCTCCGACGTGCCCATGAGTGTGGAGACTCACCGGCTGGTGAGCCAGCAGACGGACTATCCGCTGCATGTGGGGATCACGGAATCCGGAACCCTCTGGAGCGGCAATATCAAGTCCTCCGTGGGCCTTGGAATGATCCTGGGAGAGGGAATCGGTGACACCATCCGTGTGTCTCTGTCCGGAGATCCCGTGGAGGAGGTAAGGACGGCGAAGCTGATCCTTCGTACCCTGGGTATAAGGAAGGAGGGCATTACTCTCGTGAGCTGTCCCACCTGTGGAAGAACGAAGATCGATCTCATCGGTCTTGCGGAAAAGGTGGAGCGCATGATCGAAGAATTCCCGGATGTGACCGCGAAGGTTGCGGTCATGGGCTGTGTTGTAAACGGCCCGGGCGAGGCAAGAGAGGCGGATCTTGGGATCGCCGGCGGTGAGGGAGAAGGACTCCTGTTCCGCCGTGGTGAGATCGAATGAAAGGAATGAAAGGAAATTTACGGATGTTTTTCCGGACCTCGAGCTTTCCCCTGCTGTAGATATGATGCTTCGGGACACAAATGTGACCCGTGTCGTTATGTATAATGAAAAACAGCGGATGGAAATATCCCTGGAATCAACACATCTGATCGAAAAAGAAACAATCTACCGGGCAGAGGAGGAGATGAAGGACTTCCTGTTCGGTCCCACCAGCAGAGCAGAGGTTAAGCTGGTGGAGCGATATCTGTTATCCGGACAATACACACCTGAAAAGCTGGCTGAGCTGTATATGCCCAGTCTGCTTTTGGAATTATCCAAAGAAAATCACGTATCCTACCATCTGATCAAAAGAGGGGGCTGGACCATGTCGGACCAGATCCTTCAGCTGACTCTGACGAACCTGGATCTTGCCAGGTCAAGAGAGAAGTCGATCCGGAGTTTTTTTGAAGATATATTCCTGACACGCTTTGGTATGTCGATCAGCGTGTCTTTTTCCTATACGGCAAAAAAGAGCCTGAGCGAGGAAGAGCTTCTTTCGGAAGGGGAAGGCGCTGCGGATGGGACAGGAACGGCGGAAGGAACCGGCGAAGCAGGAGCAGCCGGTGCAGGAGCAGGAACAGAAGGCGCGGAAGGTATAGAAGGTGCCGGGGCTGTTGCAGGAACGGAAGCTGCCGCAAAGAAGAGCGTAAAGTCTGCTGACGGAAAGAACTCTGATGGGAAGAAGGGGGCTGCTGCAACCTCCAAAGGGGCAAAATACGGAAACCGTGCCCGCAGTGATTTTGGAGGATACAAAAAGCGTCCCGGCCGCGGGTTCGATCCGGACTGTATCTATGGACGGAACGTGGAGGGAGACTGCGTAGATATCAGTACACTGACACAGCCCTCCATGGGAGAGGTCTGCGTACGCGGACAGGTGATCTCCATCGAGGAGCGTGAGACCCGCAGCGGCAGCTTCCTCTTTATCTGCTGCATCACTGACGGGACGGATACCATCGGCTTTAAGCTGTTTAAGAAGCCGGAGGAAAAGGATGAGCTTCTTTCCGAGCTGAAGGAAGGACAGTTCTATAAGCTGAAGGGAACCGTGGATTATGATTCCTATGCCAGAGAGATCGCATTTGCATCCATTACGGGATTAAAGCCCATCCCGGATTTCCGTACGGAACGAAAGGATGAAGCAGATGAGAAGCGGGTGGAGTTACATTTCCATACATGCTTCTCCGAGAGTGACAGCGTGGTAAATGTGGAGGCGGCCATCGCCCGTGCCAAGGCCTGGGGCATGAACTCCCTGGCCATCACGGATCACGGCGTGGTTCAGGCCTTCCCGGTGGCAAACCATGCACTGAAAAAAGGAGATGATTTCAAGATCATCTACGGAGTGGAAGGCTATTTTGTAGACGACCTGAAGACCCTTACCCTGAACGGCCACGGAGAGAATCTGGACGGAGATCAGGAGTACGTGGTGTTCGATATCGAGACCACAGGTCTTTCCATGAAAAAATGTAAGATCATTGAGATCGGTGCCGTGCGCGTGGACGCAGAAGGCAATGAGCTGGGACGCTTTTCGGAGTTCGTGAACCCGGAGGAGCCCATCCCCTATGAGATCGAGCTTCTGACATCCATCAATGACCAGATGGTCATGGGGGCTCCCACCATCGATGTGATCCTGCCGAAGTTTCTGGAGTTTGCAAAGGGAGCTATTCTTGTGGCGCACAACGCTACATTTGATACAGGATTCATTCAGGAATTCTGCGACCGGCTGGGACTTCCCTATCCCTTCTCGGCCCTGGATACCATGACCCTTTCCTACGTGCTTCTGCCGCAGCTGGGCCGTTACAATCTGGACCGTCTCTGCAAGCATTTCGGTGTTGTAAATGCGCATCACCACCGCGCCTGCGATGATGCGGATGTAACTGCGAAGATCTTCGTACGGCTGCTGGAAATGCTGAAGGAGAAGGGGATCAACACGGTTGAGGCGCTGGATCAGCTGGGACGGGAGTCGGAGGATGCCATCCGGAAGGCCAAGACCTTCCATGGGATCATTCTGGTGAAAAACGAGACGGGGCGTGTCAATCTGTACCGTCTGATCTCGGAGTCCCATATCCGATATTTCAACCGGCGTCCGAGGATCCCCATGAGTCTGATCCAGAAGTACAGAGAGGGACTGATCCTGGGTTCTGCCTGTGCCAGCGGAGAGCTGATCCAGGCGCTGCTGGACGGAAAGAGTGATGCGGAGATCGCGCGGATCGTGGACTTCTTCGATTATCTGGAGGTTCAGCCCGTAGGGAATAACCGGTTCCTCATTGATGACAGCAAGGTTGTCGCTATTCAGTCCGAGCAGGATCTGCAGGATCTGAACAAGCGGGTGATCCAGCTTGGAAAGCAGTTCGGCAAACCGGTTGTGGCTACCGGAGACGTACATTTTCTGGATCCCGAGGATGCGGCCTTCCGGTCCATCATCGAGGAGGGAAGCCGGGACAAGGGTCCCAAGAAGGATAAGGATGTTGATCTGATCCCCATTGCGGAGGGATACACAGCCCTGTCCAACGAAATGCTCCGTCAGCCGCCGCTTTACTTCCATACGACGGACGAAATGCTGAAGGAATTCGATTATCTGGACCCGGATCTGGCGAAGGAGATCGTTATCGATAATACAAAGATGATCGCGGATATGATCGAACGGATCTCGCCGGTACGTCCGGACAAGTGTCCTCCGGTCATTCCCAATTCGGACAAGACCCTGCGGGAGATCTGCGAGAACAAGGCACATGAGATCTATGGACCGGAGCTTCCGGTGCAGGTTTCCAGCCGCCTCAACCGCGAGCTGGACTCCATCATTTCCAACGGCTACTCCGTTATGTACATCATTGCGCAGAAGCTGGTATGGAAGTCCAATGCGGACGGCTATCTGGTTGGATCCCGGGGTTCCGTAGGTTCCTCCTTTGCGGCCACCATGGCCGGTATCACGGAGGTTAACCCGCTGTCGCCGCATTATATCTGTCCGGAGTGCCATTTTGTTGATTTTGATTCCGAGGAGGTTCTGTCCTACTCGGGTATGTCCGGCTGTGATATGCCGGACCGTGACTGCCCCAAATGCGGTCACAAGTTGATCAAGGAAGGGCATGATATACCTTTCGAGACATTCCTTGGTTTTAAGGGAGATAAGGAGCCGGATATCGACCTGAACTTCTCCGGAGATTACCAGCCCAGGGCCCATGCCTATATCGGTGAGATCTTCGGTTCGGACTATGCGTTCCGTGCAGGAACCATCACCACCTATGCGGAGAAGACGGTGTTCGGTTATATCAAGGGCTTCTGCGAGCGAAGAGGCATCACCATGCGGAATGCGGAAATGAACCGCCTCGTCAAGCACTGCCTGGGAGTAAAACGCTCTACAGGCCAGCACCCCGGCGGTATTATCGTTATGCCGGATACGGAGGAGATCTACAGCTTTACGCCCATCCAGAAGCCGGCCAATGATATGACCTCGGATCAGATCACGACACATTTTGAATACCATTCCATCGATCATAACCTGCTGAAGTTTGATATTCTGGGACATGATGATCCCACCATGATCAGGCGGCTGGAGGATCTGACGGGACTGGATGCGAAGCAGGTTCCCCTGGATGATAAGAAGGTCATGGCGTTGTTCCATGGAACGGATTCCCTGGGGATCACCCCGGCGGATATCGACGGGACGCGGCTGGGCTGCCTTGGAATTCCGGAGTTCGGAACGGACTTCGCCATGCAGATGGTTATCGACGCCAATCCGGAGAATTTCTCGGATCTGGTGCGCATTTCAGGCCTTTCCCACGGAACCGACGTGTGGCTGGGCAACGCCCAGGAGCTCATCGCCTCCGGAAAATGCAAGCTGTCCTCGGCCATCTGCTGCCGTGACGATATCATGGTTTATCTCATGCATATGGGCCTGCCCTCCGGCGACGCCTTCGACATCATGGAGAAGGTGCGGAAGGGTATCGTGGCCAAAGGAAAATGTGACAAGTGGGACGAATGGAAGGAAGAGATGGCAGAGCACGGCGTGCCGGACTGGTACGTATGGAGCTGTCAGAAGATCAAGTACATGTTCCCCAAGGCCCATGCGGTTGCATATGTAATGATGGCATGGCGCGTGGCTTACTTCAAGGTATACCACCCGCTGGCCTACTATGCGGCATTCTTCAGTATCCGCGCCAAGGCGTTCTCCTATGAGACCATGTGCCAGGGACGCGACCGGCTGGATCGGGAGCTGCATGCCCTTCAGAAGAAGGAAAAGTTTGAGAAAACGGCAAAGGATGATGACTCCATCCGTGACATGCGGATCGTGCAGGAAATGTATGCCCGCGGTCTGGAGTTCATGCCCATCGATATTTACCGCGCCGATGACAGATATTTCCAGATCATCGACGGAAAGATCATGCCCAGCTTCTCGTCCATCGACGGAATGGGTGAAAACGCGGCGGCGCAGCTGAAGGCTGCGGCAAAGGAAGGTATCTTCCTGTCTCAGGCCGAGCTGAAGAGCCGGGCGAAGCTGTCCGGTACCGTCATCGAGAAGATGGCAGAGCTGGGGATCCTGGGGGATATGCCGGCCACAGGACAGCTGCAGTTTAATTTTGGAGAGTAGCTTATTGTAAGAGGAGAGGGTTTCAGGATGAAGATACGACTGGCGGATTATATCGCGGACTTTCTGACAGAGCGCGGGATCACGGACTGCTTTACCGTGACCGGCGGCGGTGCCATGCATCTGAATGATGCCTTCGGACATCATCCGAAGCTGCACTGCACCTATAATCATCATGAACAGGCCAGTGCCATTGCGGCGGAGGCCTATGCAAGACTGACCAACCGGATGGCGCTTCTCTGCGTCACCACAGGTCCCGGCGGGACAAATGCGCTGACCGGCGTCCTGGGAGGCTGGCTGGATTCCATCCCCATGTTTGTGGTTTCGGGGCAGGTGCGCTATGATACCACAGCACGCTACAATGCGCGATTCACCGGGGAACCCTTACGTGCTGTGGGAGATCAGGAGTTTGACATTACAAAGGCGGCTGGTGCCATGTGCAAATACGCTGCCATGGTAGAGGATCCGAAGGACATCCGATATCATCTGGAACGGGCCTGGTATATGGCGGTGACCGGCCGCCCGGGCCCGGTCTGGCTGGATGTGCCTGTGAACTTCCAGGGCTGCATGATCGAAACAGAGGAGTTAAGAGGCTATGATGCCTTTGAACAGGCAAGGGATCAGGAGGCCATGGGCCTGCCGGAGCCCTTTGATACAGAAGTTGCCGAGGATGTTCTGGAGCAGCTGTGCCGGGCAAAGCGACCGGTGATCTATGCGGGAACGGGGATCCGCCTGGCAGGAGCCATGGAGGAATTCCGGAAGGTGGTGGATCTGCTGGGAGTTCCTGTCTGCACCTACTGGGATGCCATCGATCTCATCGAAACCGACCACCCGTTCTACGTGGGACGTGGCGGAAATATGGGAGACCGACCGGGAAACTTTGCGGTACAGAATTCGGATCTGGTGCTTGCCATCGGAAACCGTCTGCCCATCCGAGTAACGGGATATAACTGGGAGACCTGGGCCCAAAAGGCGAAGGTCATCATGGTGGACATCGATGCCGGAAGCCCGCCATTCATGTGGACCAGGCGATCCATGCGGATGCAAGGGTATTCCTGTCGGAGCTGCTGGAGGCGGCGGAGAGGTACGAGGAAATCGAAATATGCGAGAGTGACATTCACGCAGACTGGGTGGAGATCTGTCAGAACTGGAAGAAGAAATATCCGGTGGTGACAGAGCAGCAGAAGGCAGAAAATGTTCCGGCCAACCCCTACGCAGTATTTGATATCATCAGCCGGGCACTGCCGGCCGGGATCACCACCATCACCAGCAACGGAACCTGCTGTGTGGCAGGACATCAGAGCTGGGTGATCAAAGAGGGAAGCCGTTTCCTGAACAATAATGCCGTGGCCAGCATGGGCTACGGACTTCCGGCGGCTATCGGGGCTGCGGTGGCCGAGCAGGAGCACGGCCAGGAGCAGAATCAGGATCAACATCCGTATGTTATATGTTTGGAGGGAGACGGAAGCATCATGATGAATCTGCAGGAGCTGCAGACCATCGTAACAAACCGGCTTCCGGTGAAAATCATTCTGATCAACAATCAGGGCTATCATTCCATCCGACAGACACAGGGAAATCTTTTCTCCGAGCATACGAAGGTTGGGATCGGACCGGAGTCCGGAGATCTGGGCTTTCCGGACTTTGAAAAGCTGGCGGGAGCATTTTCGCTTCCGTATGTGCGGATCGAAGGAAACCGGGAGCTGGAGCAGAGGATCGGAGAGATCCTGGGAGAGACAGAAGAGGAAGAGAGAAGGCCATTGCTCTGTGAAGTGATGGTTGACATAAATCAGCGGTTCGAGCCCAAGAGCAGCACCCGCAGGAATCCGGACGGCACGCTGGAAAGCCCGCCGCTGGAGGATCTGGCACCCTTCCTGCCCAGGGAGGAGCTGGAGGAGATCATGGCCGTTTCTAAGTCGTGACTGTGCAGGCGGGGAGAAGATGCAATGGCGTAAGGAAGCGTCAGAGGCAGGCTGAGTGAGAAGGATTGTGGAGAAGAAGATAGCGAGGGTGTGGATGCCCTCGTGTATGGGAGTTTTGTATGGGAAAGATTTATTTACTGGACTGTACGCTGCGGGACGGCGGATATGTAAATGACTGGAGATTCGGCCGGGAAGCCATCCATGGGATCGGACCGAAGCTTGCAGAAAGCGGGATCGAGATCTTTGAAGCAGGCTTTATCAAGGGTGACAGCTATGATCCGGACAGAGCGGTTTATCCGGACGTGGAGGCTATGGCAGATGCCATCGCACCGAAGCTGCCGGAGCTCATGTATGTCGGTATGGTGGACATGTCGGCTCCGGTTCCGCTGGAGCGTCTCGTGCCAAAGCGGGAGGATTCCGCTGACGGGATCCGGGTCATTTTCAAGAAGGATAAACAGCTGGAGGCTTATACCACATGTCAGGCACTGATGAAGGCTGGCTACCCCGTATTTGTCCAGTTTGTAGGAACGGATCAGTATAACGATGCGGAGTGGGAGAAGGCGCTCGGTACATTTTCGGCCTTAAAGCCCTATGCCATGTCCATCGTGGATTCCTTCGGCCTGATCAAGCGTCGCCAGTTCTTAAACTATGTGAAGATCGCAGACCGCATCCTTCCGCCGGAAACAGCCCTTGGATATCATGCGCATAACAATCTGCAGCAGGCCTTTGGAAATGCCGAAGCCTTTGTGGAGCTGGAGCTGGAACGTGACATCATTATCGACGGCAGCGTCTTTGGTATGGGCCGGGGCGCGGGCAATCTGAACATGGAGCTGTTTGCGGATTATATGAATGAATACCATGGCACCAGCTATCGGGTGGAGCCGATGCTGGAGATCATGGACGAATATCTGCAGGATATTTATAAGGAACGGTTCTGGGGCTATTCTCTGCCGCTTTACCTTTCGGCAAAGAACGGATGTCATCCAAACTATGCCATCTACTTTGCGGTGAAGGAAAGTCTGACGGAGAAGTCCATGAGTGAGCTGCTCCGGGGGATCGCGCCGGAGGATAAGGTATATTTCAGCCGGGAGAAGGCAGAGAACTACTACCGGCAGTATCAGGAAAACTTCCTGGAGGACAGCGATACCCTGCGTCAGCTGCGGGAGCTCTGGGAGGGAAGAACCCTTCTTCTTGTTGCACCGGGTCGGTCGCTTCAGACCTTTGGCCCCATGCTTACAGAACGGATCGAGAAGGAGAAGCTTACGGTGATCACTGTGAATTTCACAGGGGACCGCTTTACGCCGGATTATATCTTCAGCAGCAACATGCGCCGGTATGGCAAGATCGAAGGTCATACGGAAGCAAAATGTATCATCACCTCCAACATGAAGGAGGCGGAGCAGTACGATTATAAGGTGAACTTTGCAAGCTATGCATCGGACGCACCGGAGATCATCGATAATTCCGGTGTTATGGCGCTGAAGCTTCTGGCGGCAGCGGGTGTCCGCAGAATACTGATCGCCGGAATGGACGGTTATTCCGGTGATTATGCGGCGGACTACTGCAATGACAAGGTAAGCTATGACTTCTCCAAGGAAGCGGACCGTCGGAATGAGCTGATCCGAAAGGAGCTTCGGGAGATTGGGAAGCGGATGAAGCTGGAATTCCTGACGCCGAGTCTCTATGGCGGGGAGATACTTGCAGACTGAATAAGGGAGTTGAAACAGATCGGAGGATGACTCCTGATCGTTGGGGGATGATACATATGGGAAAGCGTGTGATCATAACAGGAGCAACCAGTATGCTGGGTTCGGCTCTCGTCCGGCGCTGTGAGGCGGAAGGGGACGAGGTCTACGCTGTTCTGCGCCCGGAATCCGGACAGATCGCGAATCTTGCGGGAACCGGAGCGGTCCGTGTCAGCCTTGCGCTGGAGGACTGGAAGGAGCATCTGACCGAGAAGATTCGGGAGGCAGCGGGGGATATCCCGTGCGATATCCTGTATCATTTTGCATGGAATGGAACTTATGGTGACAGCCGGCGGGATCCGGCGCAGCAGCAGAAGAATGTGGAGTATACGAAGACCGCATTTCAGGCAGCTGCTGAATTGGGGTGCAGTACATTTGTGGGCGCCGGATCCCAGGCTGAATTTGGACCTTATGATATACCGCTTTCCGATGCACTGGAGAAGCGGCCGGTAACAGAATACGGAAAGGCAAAGCTTGCAGCCTGGCAGGCAGTGCTTGCGATGGCAGAGGGCGTGACAGAGAGCGGAGCGGTGCAGGGTACGACGGAGAGCGGAGCGGTACAGGACGTGACGGAGAGCGGAGCGGCGCAGAAGAGGACAATCCGCGTCAACTGGGGACGGATCCTCAGTGCCTACGGGCCGGGAGATCATACCTATACCCTGATCGGCAGCACGCTTCGGAAGCTTATGAATCAGGAGCAGGCCGCCTTTACAAAAGGAGAACAGATCTGGGACTTCATCCATGCGGATGATGCGGCCCGGGCTTTTTCTATGATTGGAGATAAGGGAGTTCACGGCAAAGCCTATACCATCGGCTGCGGAGAAGGGCGCTCCCTCAGGACCTGGCTGGAGGAGCTTTATACTGTGGTGCATGACAGGTACCCGGAAACACCGGAGCCCCTGTTCGGAGCGGTGCCGTATTTTCCGGATCAGGTTATGCATCTCGTGGCTGATATCAGTGAGTTGACGAGGGATACGGGTTTCCGGCCGGAGATCACATTTCCGGAAGGGATCCGGAGGCTGGTGGAGGACGATAATCACATGGCATAAGCGCCATGTGAGCAACGAGAAAACAACCACAAAACTACCACATTTCAAGGGTGCAGAGAGGACGGGGATATGGTATAATATACTATTGACGAACTGGGCGGTCATGGCCGGAGAATGGATTTGGTCACGGCCCTTTCGAACAGTAGTATAAATTGGTGAAGGTATATGGGTGAAAAGAAAAAAGTCAGTGTTTTAATACCATGTTATAACGAAGAGGAAAATGTAGTCCCTATGGCGAATGCCATCCGGGAGCTCTTTGAAGGACAGCTGCCGCAGTATGAATACGAGCTGCTTTTCATTGACAACGATTCCTCTGACAACACACGTCCTTTGCTTCGGCAGATCTGCATGCAGAACCCGAAGGTAAAGGCTATTTTCAATGCGAAGAATTTCGGGCAGTTCAACTCTCCCTATTATGGAATACTCCAGACCTCCGGTGACTGTGT